>CAYGQJ010000031.1:0-16815 GCA_964351845.1 uncultured Flavobacteriaceae bacterium
GCGTGACGACCTCCATCTTGTCGGGGTGGCAGGATTCGAACCTGCGACCTCCGCGTCCCAAACGCGGCGCGATAACCGGGCTACGCTACACCCCGAATTGGTTATCTAAACTAAAAAAAAGCGGAGAGACAGGGACTCGAACCCTGGCGACAGTTACCCGTCGACAGATTAGCAATCTGCTCCATTACCACTCTGGCACCTCTCCGTTATTCTATTTCAAAAGAACTTGCTTTTGTAAAGCGGATGCAAATGTACATTATCATCTTATATAAAACAAAATTTTAAAGGGGTTAAATGTGTTTTTTTTGATAAAATTTAATTCTATTTATAATCTTCGATGTATTGACCCTACAACTTCAGTATATTGGTATAAAAATGACTTCTTTGTGACGGTATATTCAATACTCTATTTTTCCTATTTTTACAAAGTTCCATCGATGGCTTTATCCAAGTATGCTTATAATTTCTGAAGCGTGTGTTAATTCTTTAAAATGGTCATGTTGCACCTCCTCTGCTACTTGCTCATGGATCCAAGTCGTGTGAAATGGAATATGGAACGCATACCCTCCTATTTCCAATACTGGAAGGATATCTGACTTAAGCGAATTACCGACCATTAAAAACTCTTGTGGCTTCAAATCTAAGTGATTGACTAATTTTGTGTAGTTACTAGGTTGTTTATCAGACATCACTTCTATGTGATGAAAGTATTTTGCAAGCCCTGATTTATCCAACTTCCGTTCTTGATCTAATAAATCTCCCTTTGTGGCGACGACTAGTTTATGCTTTCGCGAAAGCGTACTTAACACCTCCTCTATTCCGTCAATAAGCACTACAGGAGCTTCTAACATCGCTTTCCCTAAGGCTATTAATTCTGAAATCTGCGCAATAGATACTTGATTATTGGTAATTTCGATTGCGGCTTCAATTAAGGAAAGTGTGAATGGTTTTATTCCATAACCATATCTAGGGAGGTTGCGCATTTCCATTTCAAATAAGCGATTCTGACATTCTTCATAGGATAGATAGTCTTTGAATAAAGCGCAAAATTGATCCTCAGCGTCTCGAAAAAAGGTTTCATTTACCCAAAGGGTATCATCGGCATCAAAAGCAATGGTTTTTATAGAAGAGTGCATACTACTATGATTTTTTTATATGATTAAAAAATACTTTCTTACTTAAGGTAGGAAACTGTATCTTTTTATTGTTTAATTTATATGTAATGTATAGTATCTTATGCATAATTAAAAAAAAATAGCAATGAATAAAAAATACATTTGGACAATAGGTAGTCTACTGATATTAGTGAGTATTGTTTTATATCCTAAAAGCGATTCTACTAATCAAACATTGCAGTTACCCCTTCATAAAGAATATCCAAATGAATGGATGTACAATCAGCGTGCATATCCTGATAACATTATTAATAAAAAAGCGATTAGTCAAGCACGAACACAACACAAAAGCATGATCACCAACCGAGCTTCTCAAGAGAATGACTGGGAATTTGTGGGCCCTTTAAATATAAGAGGACGTGTTACTGATGTAGCTATTTCGCCTGTAAACAACGATCATTTATATATCTCTACAGCAGTCGGAGGTGTTTTTAGAAGTTTTGATAAAGGACTTAACTGGGAACCGATTTTTGATGATATTGCTGTTCCATCTATAGGGAATATTGCCATTGCTGCTTCAGATGCACAACGTATTTATGTAGGTACTGGAGAAGCGAATGGTAGTGCTACTTCTGGAGCTTTTTTAGGAAATGGAATTTATAGATCTGATGATGGGGGTGACTCTTGGACAAGTGCTGGTCTTGAAAATACTAATCATATAGGAAGAATTGTAATAGACCCTACCGATCCTGATCGTGCTTTTGTTGCTGCTACAGGAATTTTATATGGAAAAAATGATGATCGCGGAATCTATAGAACAACCTCAGGAGGTAATGATTGGGAACAAGTTTTGTTTGTAACAGACTCTACTGCTGCTATTGATGTTGTGATGAATCCTATACATACTGATACCCTTTTTGCCGCTATGTGGGAGCGTACTCGAAAACCATATCAACGAGATTATGCAGGGGTTACATCTGCTATACATCGATCTGTAGATGGCGGTGATACTTGGGAAATACTCACTAATGGATTACCCGTTTCCGATGATCAGACAGGACGAATAGGTCTTGCAATCTCAGCATCTGATCCAAATACAGTGTATGCTAGATATACAACCAATAAAATCACTAATGTTTTTGATGGTGTTTATAAATCTTCGGATAGTGGAAATTCATGGACACTCATTTCTGATAGTTCCATCAGCAACATAGATTCTTCATTTGGATGGTATTTTGGAAATATAAGGGTACATCCAGAGGATGCTGATGAACTCTTTGTTTTAGGACAACAACTATATAAAACATTGAATAGTGGCACAGATTGGGACTTTGTAGGTGGTATGCATGTAGATCATCACGCTATGGAGTTTTCTAGATCAGATGCAAATTTTATACTCGCTGGAAACGATGGAGGTGCTTATATCTCTGAAGATAGAGGTATTACTTGGACTCCATTTCTAAACTTACCTATTACACAATTTTATAATATCGAAGTCGACTTTACAAATCCTGAGAATTTATTTGGAGGCACCCAAGATAATAACAGTATCCGTATTGCAAATGGCGATGACAATTGGTTCCCGGTATGGGGCGGTGACGGTTTTCATGCTAATGTTGACCCTACTGATAATAGTTTTGCGTATGTAGAATCACAATTTGGGAATTTAGCAAGATCTACCAATGGTGGATTTAATTTCACGTCTGCATTAACTGGTATAGATCTATCAGATCGTAGAAACTGGAATACCCCAGTAATTTTATCTCCTTTTAATCCAGAGATCGTTTATTATGGTAGTAATAGGTTATATGAATCTGAGAATAGAGCCGTTAATTGGAATCCTATTAGCAATGATCTTACAGATGGGCTACATCCAAGCGGATCTCTTAGTTTTGGTACATTAACTGCGATAGCTGCATCCTATACTAATACAAATACGATCTATACAGGAAGTGATGACGGAAATGTTCATGTTACTTTTGATAGAGGGATTACTTGGGAAAATATAAGTGAAGGACTTCCTGATAGGTATATAACATCCTTAGCAATTCACCCAGAAGATGATTTAACATTGTATGTAACACTCTCAGGTTTTAGTAATCTAGACTACACCCCGCATGTATTCAAAACCAATGATGGCGGACAGTCGTGGAGTGATATATCTTCTAACCTGCCTAGTATTCCTGCAAATGATATTATTATCGTACCTAGTAATCCAGGAGAATTATTGGTAATTGCTACCGATATGGATGTTTGGTACTCTGAAGATGATGGCGATGTATGGGATATTTTAGGAAATAACCTCCCACCTACAATTATAAGAGATTTAAAATATCACGAGCCAACACAGGAATTATATGTGGGTACGTTTGGAAGATCTATATACCAGATAAACCTAAGCTCATCGGTACTTAATGTTCAAGAAAACATTTTGACAGATTCAGTTTTAAGTATTTTTCCAAATCCTATAACAGAGCAATTTACTATAGAGCATACTTTTAATGGACCTGGATCTATTACACTATATAGTATTACAGGTCAGAAAATCAAAACGCTTTTTAATGGAAGCCTAGAAACTACCCAAAATACGACATATAGTAGAGATAACTTAGCATCAGGAATCTATCTATTACAAGTAACAAGTCAAAACAATAAAGTAAGTAAGAAACTAATTGTGAATTAAAACTATTAGGATTAGAAAATAAACTCAATAAGTTAAAGATGAAAGAGAAGAATGTGCATAAAAAAGCTCAAGGTTTTGAATCTTGAGCTTTTTTTGTATCGTAAAAATCTAGGAAGCTTATCGAATCAGTTTTTTGTATTTAATACGCTTCGGCATTAAGTCTCCGCCAAGGCGTTTTTTCTTATTTTCTTCATAATCAGAAAAACTCCCTTCAAAGAAATACACCTGACTATCGCCCTCAAAGGCTAATATGTGTGTACAAATACGATCTAAGAACCAACGGTCGTGACTAATCACTACGGCACATCCCGCAAAATTCTCAAGTCCTTCCTCTAGTGCTCTTAGGGTGTTGACATCAAGATCATTGGTTGGCTCATCCAGTAACAATACGTTTCCTTCTTCCCTGAGCGTCATCGCAAGGTGTAGTCGGTTACGTTCTCCTCCAGAGAGTGTAGATACTTTTTTGTTTTGTTCGCTTCCGCTAAAATTAAAACGACTCAAATACGCTCTAGAATTGACTTCGCGACCTCCCATCAAGACCAAGTCTTGCTCATCGGAAAAGTTTTGCCAGATCGTTTTTTCTGAATCAATATTACTATGACTCTGGTCTACATAGGCAATTTTTGCACTATCTCCCACGGTAAAGCTTCCTTTATCAGCCGTTTCTTCTCCCATGATCATTTTAAAAATCGTGGTTTTACCCGCTCCGTTCGGTCCAATGATTCCTACGATTCCTGCTTGTGGAAGATTAAAATTAAGGTCTTCATATAATAATTTGTCACCAAACGCTTTACTTACACCGGAGGCTTCGATCACATTGGTTCCTAAACGTGGTCCGTTAGGAATGTAGATTTCAAGCTTCTCATCCACTTGTTTTTGATCTTGGCTCATCAGTTTGTCATAATTCTTCAGACGTGCTTTTTGTTTGGTCTGACGGCCTTTGGCACCTTGTCGTACCCAATCAAGCTCTCGCTCTAAGGTTTTTTGACGTTTTGAAGCTGTTTTACTCTCCTGCGCCATACGTTTTGATTTTTGATCTAACCAAGACGAGTAGTTTCCTTTCCAAGGAATCCCCTCTCCCCTATCGAGTTCTAAAATCCAACCTGCCACATTATCTAAGAAATAACGGTCGTGCGTGACTGCGATTACAGTTCCTTTGTATTGTGCAAGATGGTGTTCTAACCAATGTACAGACTCTGCATCCAAGTGGTTGGTCGGCTCATCGAGTAGTAATACATCGGGCTCTTTCAATAAAAGTCTACATAAGGCCACACGACGTTTTTCTCCTCCAGAGAGCACCCCTATTTTTTGATCTCCAGGAGGCGTACGGAGTGCATCCATGGCGATTTCAAGTTTGGTTTCAAGTTCCCAAGCGCCACGAGCGTCTATTTCATCTTGAAGTACGGCTTGTCGCGCCATCAGCTTATCCATTTTATCGGCATCACTATAGACTTCTTCTAGTCCAAACTGATCATTGATACTGTTGTACTCATCAAGAATAGCTACCGTTTCTGCAGCCCCTTCTTTCACAACTTCTAAAACTGTTTTTTCAGGGTCAAGTTTGGGTTCTTGCTCTAGATATCCTGTGGTAAATTCTTTATCTGATGTTACTTCGCCTTGAAAATTGGTGTCTAGCCCTGCAATAATTTTCATCAGCGTAGACTTACCAGATCCGTTAAGACCTAAAATTCCAATTTTTGCGCCATAGAAAAAGCTCAGGTAAATCTTTTTTAATACTGGTGTTTGTGCGCCTGGATAGGTTTTAGAAACCCCAGACATAGAAAATATTATTTTTTTATCGTCACTCATAGTTGTGTGGATTTTCGCGAAAGCGAACGTATTATTTTAATTAGTGTTTGTTTTGGTGTGCTAATTTACAAAAACCTAGGTCAATTTTGCTCAAGAACTTCACGCATTGCCTTTGCTTTTAATAAGCATTCTGCATACTCCTTATCTGGATCTGATTGTATGGTAATCGCACTGCCCACGGAATAGGATATATAGTTCGCTGCGGCATTGTAAAGAATACTGCGTATAATGACATTAAAATCAAAATCTCCTTCGGGTGTAAAATAGCCCACGGCCCCGCTATATAAACCTCGTTTGGTCTCTTCAAGTTCTTCTATAATCTCCATGGCCCGTATTTTGGGCGCGCCCGTCATGCTTCCCATCGGAAACGTAGCGCGTATGGTGTCTACCGGTGATATACCTACTCCAATTTTGGCGGTTACCGTAGAAATCATTTGGTGGACTTGCTTAAACGGATAGACCTTGCATAACTCTTGAACGTTCACACTCCCCTTTTGGGCAATACGTGACAGGTCGTTACGCACTAAATCGACAATCATAATATTTTCTGAACGCTCTTTAGGGTCTTCTGATAACGCTTTCGCGAAAGCGGCATCTTCATGAATATCTTCACTTCGAGCAGCCGTACCTTTAATAGGAGAACTCCATAAAGTGTCTCCCTGTTTTTTGAGATACCGTTCTGGTGTCGCCGAAAGTAAGAAGTGATCCTCCAGTTTTAAAAACGTAGCAAAAGGCGGTTTGCTGATGGTATTCAGTTCTTGATAGGTTTGTAAAGGGTCTATAGAACCATAAGCGAAAAATTCTTGGCAGAAATTAGCTTCATAAATAGCCCCTTTTTGGATATACTGAAGCATTTTACGGACTTTCTCTTTATACGCTTCTTTGTGTATTTTTAGTTTAATATGAAGTGAGGTTTCGCTATTCTTGACCGTATGATACGGAGTGGTATTGGTAATCGCTTTGTAATCATAATCGATCTCATCATCTACCATAGGAAGATAATGCATGGCTACCTGTTGGTCTTTGATGAGAAAGATACGTTTGGGTTGAAAGAAATAGAGATCAGGAAATCCTACATGATCTTCATTTTTGCTGGTGAGCCGTTCTACATCATTTTTTAAATCATACGATAGATATCCAAAAAGCCAATCTTTGGTGGTGTGTTGGTATTCTTCTAAGCGATCAAAAGCGCCGTGATAAGAGGTTTTTATGCTCGTAAAACCGTCTACAGCTAGGATAGCGTCATAGGTTTTGTGAAGTTGATCGGGATACTGATTGCTATCCAGCCATGCAACTTCTTCAAATTGTTGCGCCCAATGTAGGAGTTGCGTTTTAAACGTTTCAGTGTCCTGAATGGTAAAAGTATGCGTTGTACGATTCACGGTGTAAAAATAAGAAATGAAGCGTCAGTTATAATGACTATTTTTGAGAATTGTAAACGATAACTAAAAAAGATGTCTCAACCTAACAATCCCCTTCATGGCGTAAAGCTATTAGACATGCTAGAATTTCTAGTAGCGAAATACGGTTTTGAAGCGTTGAGCTATCAAGTCAACATTAATTGTTTTAAGAAAGATCCTTCCATCAAATCGAGTCTCAAGTTTTTACGCAGAACACCATGGGCAAGAGAAAAAGTAGAGCAATTGTATTTGCAATCTATTGATAGATCATAAAGCTAATCTAGCTAACCAGATATTCTTTTTAATATATTATATGGGTTACGATGTGATAATCTCATATATACAAAAAGGGTATCATTCCTTGATACCCTTTAGTATGCACTCAATTTAGTAAGCAAACTAATTCAAATTCTGTGCACTCTTCAAATACTTTATTTCTATAATCATTTTTTATAGATATTTACGACTACATGTCTTTTTATAAAAAACCAAGAATATCAAAATCTCACTATTCGGGAACTGGATGATTCTTCTTAAATTCCTAAAGCTTGCCCACCTCCTACTTGAATGGTTTCTGCTGTTAAGAAAGCTGCGTCTTTACTAGCTAAAAACGAAACCACAGAAGCTACATCTTTTGGTTGGCCTAAGCGACCTAACATAATGTTATTTGCCCAAGATGCAAAGACCTCTGGTTTTGTCTCTTTGATTTGTTTATGAAAAGGTGTATCTATAGTGCCGGGAGACACTGCATTTACACGGATACCATATTCGGCAAGGTCTTTTGCTAGCGCTCTGGTAATGGTATGAACACCAGCTTTAGAGGTCCCGTAGATCCCTGCCCCAGGTCCACCAGCATTCCAACCTGCGTTTGATGTATAGTTAATAATCGTTGGATGGTCTCCTTTTTTGAGGAAAGGAATCGCTGCTCTTGAAGCAAAGAAAACAGAATCGAGGTTCAGCGCCATTACAAATCTGTAAAATTCTGTTGTCATGTCTTCAAATCTAGATCTTCCGCCCAATCCTCCAGCGTTATTGACTAACACGTCTATTTTACCATACTTCTCTCCTATTTTTTTAATGTTGGCTGTTACGTCCTCTTCTTTTGTGACATCAAAACCATAATACTCGGCGATGATGCCTTCTGCTTTGAGTTCTTGCACTCTTTTTATTCCTGCCTCATCTTCAATACCATTTAAAATAACAGTATATCCATCGCTCCCTAATCTTCTTGCTACAGCAAAGCCTATACCTCCTGTAGCCCCCGTTACGATAGCTATTTTTCCTTTATTATTACTCATGTGGTTTTTAATTTAGTTAGTTATTTTCAACAATTTTTATATTTATAATGAACCCAAAACTTGTGATAATGACCATGGGTGCTCATATTGCAATTACATTAAACGCTGGCGTATAGTACGTAGAAGACCTAACTATGGCGCTAGATGATATCATAAATCTTCTTATATGATATGATTTCCATTAAGTGCATCTTTCATTCCGTTAAGTCCCATAATATCTATATTTAATGTAAAAGGTGTCACTATGAAGACTTGATGATCCAAAATAGATGCTTAAAGTTTTATGTCTTAAAATAATTCTTACTGGCTAAAAATGTAAGCCAGTAAGAATTAAAACACTTTTTGAATAGGCTAATCAATATGTGTTAACGGTTACGGTTTGCGTCAAACTAAACATTTAAGCCAGCTCTCTTTTATTAGTATCCAGGGTTCTGAGTAATCTGTCCATCAGTTGCTAATATTTCGGACAATGGAATAGGAGCTACTAAATAGTTGGCATCTGAAAAATTCAATACCGATTGGGCAGTTCCTGTTCTCACCAAATCAAACCATCTTTGCCCTTCAAAGGCCAATTCTAATCTTCTTTCGTCTTGAATGGCTTGTCTAACTAAAGCCTGCGTATTAAGAACCGTATCATCTAAAACCGCTACTCCGGCTCTAGTACGTATAGGGTCCAAAAGGTCAAGTACGTTCTCTGGAGAAGCCCCATTTTCATTTAATGTTTCTGCATATAACAGAATAATATCTGCTAATCTAATTTCTATCCAGTCATGATCAGGACCTCCAGTTTGAGGGAATTTAGGAGATGCTAAGGTTTCTTCATTAATAGTTACCGCTCTTCTTAAATCTCCTGGGCTTGCATCAAAAGCAGCTATTAAAGACATATCTAATGGCTCCAGAGACTTTGTGTCAAGCCCACCGGACCATGACCAAAACTCAGAAAAACCATATTCATCTACTACAGAACTAGACACTTGGATTGCAAATATGATTTCTGAATTCAAATCATTTAACTCTCCAAAAATGTCAGCAAAATTATCTTGTAAACTAAATCCAGCAGCAGCAGCTCCATTTACAACAGCCGCAAGGTGTGATTCTGCATTGGCAAAATTACCTCTATGTACATATACTTTACCTAGTAAAGCTTGCGCTGCAATTTGAGATGCTCTTCCATTTGATGCGTCACCTAAATTTGCTATAGCATCTTGTAAATCAGGGATAATAATATTATCATAAATCTCAGCTACTGGTTTTCTTGTCACATCAAAAGTCGGTATGCTTTCGATATTTGGTACTTCAAGAATAACACTCACATCACCAAATACTTGCACTAGTTTAAAGTAAGACAAGGCTCTTAAGAATTTAGCTTCTGCTATTTGAGTAGCATCCTCTGAATTTATAATTACATTATTAGTACTTACGATAGATCTATACAAAGCTGTGTAGAAAGGTCCAAAAAATTGATCTTCCATATCTGTCAAATCACTATTGAATCTATCAAATGCTGGAAATGGTTCTTCTTCCATTAAGGCATTATCTGCTCTGAAGTCTCCCATAACGGCAATAGGCGTAACAGCTCCTAGTTGATAGAAATAGGCTGCATTTAATACTCCTGCAAAATCGGTCAAAGACTCTGAGCTAGCTATATTTGGTGGTACTTCATCTAAATCAGAACTACACCCCATCATACATAATAATGATCCTAGAAATAATATATATACTTTTTTCATTTTCCTTTATTTTAAAAATTAACATTTAAACCAAACGTAAAGCTTCTAACAACAGGACTTGCACCTACTTGAACTCCATAAGTTGTAGGTCCTGCATAACCACTATTAGTCGTCTCTATACCCTCTGGATTAAAAGAGGTGTACTCATTTGACCATAAATACAATAAATTTGTAGCTGCTACATATACTCTTGCAGAACTTAACCCTTTTACTCTACTAATAAGATCTTGTTTAAGCGTATAGCCTATAGTCAAGTTTCGCAAGGCTACATACGATGCATCTTGTATCGCAGAAGATGTTTGATCTCTTGCTCTTGTGTAATGACGTCCACTAGCATCAGCAATACCATCATCATTAGCATCAAAGCTATCTCGTAATCTTCCGCCAAATTGTGATTGCCAATAAAGTGGATCTATATTAAAAACTTCTCCCCCTTGAGCTCCTTGCCATTGCATGGATAAATCAAAATCTTTATAGTTTACGGAAGCATTCAAACCCCAGTAAAAATCAGGGGTGTTTTGTCCAATCTTGACTAAATCTCCACCTTCCTCAACAGTTTTGGTTGGATCAATAATTCCATCACCATTTTGATCCTTAACATACACCTCCCCACTATCCGCTCCAAGAGTTCTAGTTGGATCTGCAATATGTATTTCTTCCACTAATCCTTCGCTTTCTAATCCCCACATTTCGCCGATTTCTCCGCCTACGTAGTTTCTGAAAATTGGACCTCTTCCGCTCTGACCATAAATTTGTCTTGGTAATTCGTCCAAGCCATTTAAATCTGTAATTTCTGTATTAACCGTAGAGAAATTAGCGCCTAGATTTACAGAGAAATCTTGTTTTCGTATAACATTTGAAGATATCTCAAATTCAAAACCAGAACTTTTCACATCCCCAGCATTCTGTCTTATGGATGGAGTTCCAAAAATTTCTGAAATACTTTGATTAATTAAGATATCTTCAACATCGGATGTATAGTAATCTATCCCCATTCTAATACGGTTATTAAGAAACCCTAAATCAGTTCCATAATTAGTCTCCGTATTGGTTTGCCATGTTAAATTTGAATTTGCCACATCACTTGGAATTAAAAACGCAGTTCCTAATAAGGTCGCTTGTGGGTTTAAAAGACTTAATGAACTATACGCGCCTAAATCTGACGTAGTTCCTAAAGATCCAGTACTTAATCTTAGTTTTAATAAGGTTAAAATATCGGAATTATAAAATGATTCGTTATGTACATTCCATCCTATAGAAAGTGCAGGAAATGTTTGGTATCGATTATTACTACCAAAACGAGAATCTCCATCTCTTCTCACGGATACTGAGACTAAATAACGATCATCGTACGCATAATTAATTCTTCCAAAAACACTTCGTCTTGAAATGGTCTCGTCCCTTTCTGTGGTCGTGATATCAGCAGGATCTAATAGATTGTAATTAATAATTTCTCCAAAGGGCACATTGGTACCACGTAAAGCAGTTCCAATATTACGGAATTTTTGAAATTCAATTCCTGCCACAGCAGCGAAGTCGTGTTTACCGATCACTCTTGCATAGTTTACTGTAGTTTCACTCAACACAGATGACCTTTTTAAATCCGTTTGATCCAAGTTTGTTTGATTAGTCCGTCCTCTAGAGTCTGCCTCAAGTCCTCTATAATAATAGTCTTGGGTATCATTGAGATCTCCACCTAATACCGTCTTAACAGTTAATCCTTCTATAATTTCATATTGTAAATACGAATTAATATTAGCAAAATAGGCTCTTTGTGTTCGCTCTTGATTATTAAGTTTTGTTGCAGGACCTGCATCACCTGAGCCTCCTATACCATTACCACTTCTTCCATAATGCCAATCTTGTGCCGTATCACCAGGTTGTAATGTGAAGATGCTATTATTAAAAGGAGCATCCCCTCCTCTATATCCTGCGTCAAAGGGATCAAGTCCCAAGGCTACCGCTTCATCATTCAAAGCTTGCACAAATGCAATAGACTCTTCTGTATGAAAAATAGGGTGAACACCATATGCCCTCAAGAGATCTCTCTGGTCATGAGCAAGTATAGCTCTCTCCGAATACGATCCATTAAAACTTATGCCTGTTTTAAATTTTTCTCCCAACTTCGCATCGATATTCATACGTGCGTTAATTCTTTCAAACTCTTGAGTAATCGCAACACCCTCAGTATCTAAGTATCCAATAGAAGCAAAGTAATTTACATCATCAGTTCCTCCACTCATACTAAAGTCATGGTTCATACTATTTCCTGTCTGGAAAAGCCATTCTTCTGGGCTTATAGCCCCTGGTGAGTTTCTAAAAGCATTTATTCTATAATCCACTATAGCTGGGTCTACTTCAGAAACATCCCAACTGCCATTGGCTATATTAGTCTCTATGGTGTTGGCCCATTCTCCAGCATTAAACAGTAGATTATCTCTTTGGTACTTATTGGATGTACTAAAGTATGAGTTATAACTAAAACTTGTTTTTCCTTGTTTCCCTTTTTTGGTTGTCACCAAAATAACACCATTTGCTCCTCTAGAACCATAAATAGCCGCCGAAGCAGCATCCTTTAAAACTTCTAAGCTTTCAATATCATTTGGATTCACGGTTCCTAAGTTTCCTGAAATGGGATACCCATCCACAACAATTAATGGATTTGAATTCCCATTAACTGATGAAGATGCTCTAATTTGAATCCTTGGATCTGCTCCTGGTTCTCCACTTTGATTTTGAATTAATACCCCCGCTAATTTACCTGCTAATGCATCATCTACACGATTTGCTTGAATAGCAGCAACTTCATCACCTCCTACTTTGGCAATGGCACCTGTTAAATGGCTCTTTTTTCGGGTACCATACCCAACTACGACCACTTCTTCTAGTGCATTATCTATCTCTAATGCTACATTTAAAGTGGGTTGCCCTGTAATGGTAATGGTTTGAGTTTTAAAACCTACATAAGAAAATTGGAGAACATCTCCCGTAGCTACCGTTATTTGATAGTTACCATTAAAATCAGTTGTAGCACCCATCTGAGTGCTTTCAATGATTACATTTACTCCAGGAATAGGTATGCCATCAGCATCAGATGTAACAATTCCAGTCAGTTCATAACTGTCTTGGGCAAAAAGAAAAGCCCCGTACAGAAAGAAGAATACTAAGGAAAACTTAGTTTTTACATTCATAATTAATGATTTAAGTTTGAATTAATTTGTTTTTTTAAATAATTCCCAAAAAACATTAAATGCAGTAATTTCTGTAAACGATTTATTACTTTTACAACAAGTAAGTTCTTTGAGCTTATTTATACTTCGTACCAGAAGTTAGTTAGAAGGACAGTCTCGAAGCTGTCCTTTTTTTGGTTAACCAAATTGGTTTCCCAAATTGGTTAACCAAAAATGATAATAATTATTTGTTAAAACAAATATTATAATGTTAAAATTTTAAGGATTTGATAAAAATTTTAGATATTTCGACCAATAATGTGATTTTATTCTAATAGCAATGCTATTAGTCTTATGTGAAGAATTATTTCATCAGGTTTGTTCTATAAAATCTTTTAATGCTTTTGTCTGATTCCATACTATTACCTGTACTATTTTAATTACCAGTCGCATACGTTTTAGCGTTCAATCACATACAATTTAAACACTACATATTATAAACACCTCCATTGATGTCGAGAGTAGCGCACCCGTAATAAAATCTATCTGGTTAGAAATCCAAAAAAAAGATTGGTTATATTTTCACTTACTGTCGGTAGTGTTTATAAACAATAATAACCTAGCAATAAAAGATTTATCACTTAGATATTTAATGTATATGAAGGGTTTTGATGAATATTTATAGGGATATGTACAATATATGTGATAACGTATACCGTTACTCTTTCCAACCCCAAGGGGCTTCTGGATTTTTTACAGGTGTAGACAAATCAAATGAAACCGTAAAAAGACGGTCTGTGCCTAATCTTCGAAGGTTATAGGTAAACGTACTTCCGTCAACAGTCACCCACCAAACATTGCTTGAAGCTGCTGGAATGATTTCTTGTGTATGTGCATCTGCAGGGAATAATTGCAAGGTAGCTTTACCTACATTGGTCGTCGTACCTCCATACATCGTTATGGCATCTTCACTCCCGTCTTCATGACGATGATCATGTTGTAAAGTAATCCGGTTATTCTTTTTAGTAAATACCCAGGTTCGAGAGCGATCTTCTCCCACAAAGAATGGAATTTTAATTTGGGTATCACTACACGAGCGAACATGCATAATCAACTCCTTTCCTGCAAATTGAGGATCGTTTTCGGGTACAAGTAAAGTACCTTTATAAGAGTTGTTGCATAGTGCTTGTAATGATGCCCAAAATTGCTCGGTCTCATTGGTTTCTTGTGCTGTAGTCTTGACAAGTGTAAAACAGACAAGCACCAACACAGCAATATATCGCATGGATTATATCTTTTTAACTTTCACAGCATTCATGCCTCTTGCTCCTTTTTCGAGCTCGAAAGAGACTTGATCATTCTCAGCAATCTTATCGATAAGACCACTTACGTGACAAAAGTATTTTTCTTGAGATTTTGCGTCTAAAATAAATCCGAATCCTTTTGATGTATCAAAGAAAGAAACTTTCCCTTTGTGTACTGGATCAAATTTATCTTCGTCGCTTTCTTCTTTTTTAGGAATACCTAGAACGATATCCTCTACATCTACCTCTATTTTATCCTCTGGATTTGGAGGGGTGTCTGTAAGATTTCCAAAATGATCAACATACGCAAACTGAATTCCACCTCCATTCTCTTTGGCTTCAGCTTTGCGAGCCAGTTTCTTTTTTTGTTTTTCTTCCCGTTTTTTTAAACGTTTTTTTTCTTTTTCGAGTTTATTAAAGGTTTGTTGCGATTTTGCCATTATTTACATTAATGAGTTTAGAAGTTAGAAATTTTACTTTAAATGAATGTCAGAAGAAGTAATGCGTTGTAAAAATACGAAGCGCTTTAGAAAACCTATGTAATTCATTTAAGAGCAAAGATACAGATTCTATACGCCATAACCGCCTGTCAAGGCAGATTTCTATGAACAATGCGCAAAGATTTTAAGGTTAATGCCCCATAATTTTAAGATACTTCTCTTGTACATACTCAAAGATTTCTTGTACATTCATGGCATTCTTATAAAATTAACCACCTAAATTCTATACATTATTATGAAAATTAAAGTACTTATTCTCTTTTTATTCTTGGGAGCTAGCGTCTTATTTGCTCAAAAAACAGATCCTATCATTGAGGGCATGATAAAAGAGGCCACAGATAACTCACAACTTGAGGTTTTAGGTCATGAACTTACAGATCTCATTGGCCCTCGTCTTGTAGGAACCCCTCAAATGCAGCATGCTAATGAGTGGGCTGTCGCCAAATACAAAGACTGGGGTATCTCTGCTCGCAATGAACAATGGGGAGAATGGCGTGGTTGGGAACGTGGGATTACCCATATAGACATGGTTTCTCCGCGTGTACAAAGCCTACGTGGGACACAACTCGCTTGGAACCCAAGTACTTCAAAAGAAGGTATTACTGCGGAAGTAATTACACTACCTTCTAATGTAACAGATGATGCTGATTTTAAAAAATGGCTTCCCTCTGTCAAAGGCAAAATTGTATTAATCTCTATGTTACAGCCTACGGGAAGACCCGATTATAACTGGGAAGAATTTGCTACTGAAGAATCTTTCACTAAAATGAAAGAAGAACGAGATGCACAAACCACCGCTTGGCGCGCGAATATGAAAGCGATGGGACACAACAGTCGTACACTTCCTGATGCTCTTGAAAAAGCAGGTGCCGCCGCTATTGTGACTTCTAATTGGTCTAGAGGATTTGGTGTGAATAAAATTTTTAGTGCCCGCACAGAAAAAATACCAACCGTAGATCTTGAATTAGAAGACTACGGTATGCTATACAGGCTTGCCAATTCAGGGAATAAACCACAAATTCACATCGTGGCACAATCTAAAGAATTAGGTAAAGTACCCACATTTAACACCATTGCAGAAATTAAAGGGACTGAAAAACCAGACGAATATGTGATCCTATCAGCGCATTTTGATTCGTGGGATGGAGGTACTGGAGCCACGGATAATGGTACAGGAACTCTAGTTATGATGGAAGCCATGCGTATTTTAAAGAAATATTATCCAAATCCAAAGCGTACCATTCTTGTCGGACATTGGGGCAGTGAAGAGCAAGGACTTAACGGCTCTAGGGCTTTTGTCGAAGATCATCCTGAAATTGTAGGAGGTGTCCAAGCTTCTTTTAATCAAGACAATGGTACCGGGCGTGTTGTGCGCTTATCTGGAGGTGGTTTCTTATATTCCTATGACTATCTATCAAGATGGCTAAATGCTGTTCCTAAAGATATCACCAAACATATTGAAACAACTTTTCCAGGAGCTCCTGCACGAGGAGGTTCTGATTATGCCTCTTTTCAAGCCGCTGGTGCTCCGGGCTTTAGTTTAAGCTCTTTGAATTGGTCGTATTGGAATTATACGTGGCATACCAATAGAGATACGTATGACAAAATCATTTTTGATGATGTACGTAATAACGTGATCTTAACAGCTATCCTTACCTATATGGCTTCTGAAGATCCAGAAAAAACGTCTAGAGTAAAAAGTGTACTTCCTATTGATTCAAGAACAGGGGAGCCACGTGAGTGGCCGACACCAAGAAGCCCTACGCGTAAAGGCGGATTGGATTAGGGTTTATACGCTTTCGCGAA
>CAYGQJ010000031.1:16915-41744 GCA_964351845.1 uncultured Flavobacteriaceae bacterium
AGGTATACTTCTTCCCTTTCTTGGCACTATTAATAAAATACACACCCGCTAAAAGAATTACCGCTGCGATACCTGTTTGTATCGTAATGACTTCATCAAGAAAATAGGATCCTAGAATAATAGCCACAATCGGATTGATATAGGCAGAGGTTGCTACTTTTTCTGTGGAGACTGTTTTTAATAAATAATTAAACGATGTAAAAGCAGCAATGCTTCCAAAAAGAATGAGCGCGAGAATCGAGAGTTGTGTTTTTAACGTCCAGTCTAAGGGAGAAGTCCACGTTTCTCCAAAAACAAAGCTTCCAACGGCAAGCATCACCCCGGCCATGATCATTTGATATCCCGTTGTAATAAAGAAATTTTTGGGCATTTTTGCTTCTGCCACAAACAAACTTCCTATACCCCAACTCAAAATACACGTCCCTATCATAATGATCCCTAGGGTACTCCCCTCTTGCATTTGCAATCCTTGTTGACTCACCAAAACATACATCCCGATCATGCCCAAGGCAATGCCAATCATAGATTTTACTTTCACCGCTTTGCGATGCCATAATCGCATTAACAGCAAGATTACCAGTGGTTGCGTGGATGCAAGTAAAGCTCCAAAACTACTATCTACATACTTAAGTGCCCATACAAATACGCCATTCCCATACCCTAAGAAGAGAAATGCAGCTAATAGGCAGTTTAAAAATTCTCTTTGCGTAATTTTAAGAGAGATCCCCATCCCGCGAGCTATCAGAAATATAAGAGCCCCTGCCGTCGTAAATCGCATAGAAGCGAGCATAAATGGCGGAAGCTCTGTGACGGCTATTTTATTCCATAGATAGGTAGATCCCCAAAAGACGTAGATTGAAAAAAAGGCAATGAGTATGAGATACGTTTGCTTCTTCATAAGCGTTGCGAAAGGTACTGAGAATGTTTTGATATTTTTAAAATTATTCTTCAGTAAAACCCCTATGATTCAAAATGTATTCGCTTTCGCGAAAGCGTATGTATCCTTACAATCGCTATGTTATTGTATCAAAAATCACGAATTCCAAACAGGCTTAGGTGCTGCATATGCATTTGATACTTCATAAAAAGTTTCTTTAAAGTCAGCCCCATTGATATCAACCACTGCAAATCCATTCAACACTCTGAGGTGTTGAGAAAGCGTTGGTTTTGCAGGATCCATAGGAGTTTCTCCAAAATAAGTGATTCCAGGGTTGTTTTCTCCTGTCTCTTTATTAAAGAGTCCTGTGCCTTTGCCATAGGGCATAGACGCATGACCACAACATCTAAACTTAGGATTTTCTTCAGGTTTTATTTTTTGTTTAAGCTTATTATCTTTTATTTCTAATAACGTAGGTATATCATACACAATACCATTATGTACATGTCCCCAATACCACGCATCTGGAGTTTTACCACCCAAGGCTTCGACTACTACTTGTTGCCATAGGGTTTCATTCACATCAGATCCATTATATTCAATTCCGTTATGATGCGTTAACAATAAGAGTTGTTTTCCTTCAATTGCAGCATTTTTTTGAAGAAATTCTATTTGCTCCATACCTTCTTTACCGTTATGAATCGCTCCATCCATGTATAAAAAGCTTTGGTCGTAATACGCAGAGTCCAATCCAACTACAATCCAATCTCCTATTTCTAAAGAAAAGTAAGTACTGCCATCTTGAGGTTTAAATTTAGGGTTCTTAATGGTTTCTTTAAATAACCCATTTGCCCCATCGTACATTTCATGATTACTATTCATCGTAAATAATTTTCCTGTATAGTCTGAAGGTAGCATTTCGATAAGGTGTTTACGCTCTTCCCGTTTTGTGCCTGCATAATACACATCCCCTAAATGAATAATATAATCTGGTAAAGGATCAAGTTGCATAATACCATCAATCACTAATTGTGCTGGACATTTTCCTACATGTCCATCTTTATAAGCTCCTGTACCCCAATCGCCAATAATGGCCACTCTAGCTCCATCAGGAGAAGAACTATTAAATGTTGGCGATGGTTGTTCTACAAATGTATGCACCCCTTTTGGATGGATATATTTATACCATACATAATACGCTAAAACGACAGTCCACATAGGATCTAACTGGCAGTATTTTGCTAATGCATACAGTGTTCCATCACCAACGACAAAACCATCAAATATAGAATGTGAATCTATACTTCCTTCTTTTATAACGCTTTCAGGAAGTCCAAAATCACGCAACACAGCGGTTAGCTTTTTGGGCACCGTATGATTTAGCATATAAAGTGATAACATATTCTCCATATGATGGGAATAACCGCCTGTTTTATAGCTTTCACTAGTAAAATAAACTTCACATTGTTGTAAATACTCCCAAAACTCAGAAGTGTTATGCCCTTTTGCTAGTTTTTTTTGTCCTAATTCACTTGTAAATCTAGCGATAAGGTCCTCAAAAACTTCGTCGTGTTGATCATCAAAAAATGTAGTATCCATAATTGTTGTTTTTAGAAGTCTAAATATCAACAATATGACAGAAAAAAAGATGCGTGTAAATACGTGATTTATGACCTTCTATCAAATGGTAAAAGATACTGGCTTATCGCCTTTTATTATCTTTTTACGAATGAGCTTACCTGTATTAGCATCTTTAATGAGAACATTCATTTTGGTGCCGCTACGTTGTATTTCGATATCAAAATCTTTCCCAAACAAGCGTACGTGACGCAATGCCATCTCATTCCAATCTTTTGGTAATCTGGGTTGAATGGTAAAGCGATCAAAACCCGTTGGCGTGATTCCAAAAAGCCCTTCGGTAAACACACGGCAATACAATCCACTTTCTGCAGAAAGGTGTGCCATATTCCCTTCTGGAAATGCTTCGACGACATAGGGAACGCGTTCTCCTAATAATCGCGTCTCAGAGAATTGTTTTAATCGTTGTATAGATTGTTCTGTCGCTCCTGCTCTTAATGCGCCTCGCAATGCGTATAATGTCCCTCGATCCCAGAAAATTTCTGAAACTTTTTTATCAGGGTTATTTTTTTCTACGTGCACGCCATTGTCTGTCCATAACCGATCAAACAA
This sequence comes from uncultured Flavobacteriaceae bacterium, assembly GCA_964351845.1. Taxonomy (GTDB): domain Bacteria; phylum Bacteroidota; class Bacteroidia; order Flavobacteriales; family Flavobacteriaceae; genus Dokdonia. The sequence continues at coordinate 19,983 of CAYGQJ010000031.1, forward strand.
CGCCTCTATTGTCGCTTCTTTTCGATCATTAATGTCTACGACTAATGGTAAGCAAATCCAATGCCTGAGTGTCGTATGTTCTTTGTAATATTTATAGGTCTCTAATCCTTCTATGGTGGCACCAAAATAGGTTTCAATAGCCTCCTTTAATTGTGTTGCATCTTTTGTATATTTTGTGATCTGTCTAGAAGGTTTATCCAATGCTTCCGCAAGGTATACGGCATTTATCAATGCTCCATAATACAAAGACGATGTAGAAAGATTGGCATTGCCCGTTTCGATACGTCCTTCCATCTCATCAGATTGAGACGTTACAACGCCTTCTGCATTCAGGTTTCGATTATTATATTCTAAACACCAAGTAATCAATTCCCAAAGTTCTTCGGCTTCGGCTCGATCTCCTCTAGCAAGTGCATATTGTGTTGCGCCATACGCAATCATGGCAGCATCTCCTCTATCTAAGAGTGCTGGCGGTTTCCGTTCTTCTACTTCAAACGCATATTGTATGGGTTCATATGCTGGTGATTTCACACGATCAAAAGCCTTATAGCAATTCATAGCGCTTTGATTTCCTATAGCATAGCCTAGATAAGGAAAGAAAGCACTTACATATTCAGCTTGATCATTTGCCCAAATACCCACATAGTAACGACCGCCACCTGGGGAATGAATGAGCCCTAATTTAGAATCAAAAATACTCTCAGAAGCACGAATTTTAGAAAATTCAAAGAGTTGATTAAACACCGGATTGGGTGTTTCTAAAATAAGATTTTGTCGCATTTCTTCTAGAAAATGAGTTCGCTTTTCTATGCTATTCTCATTAACGACAGCGGGTTCATCATTCAGTTGTGCTGTGAAGTGGATCTCGTAGGTTGTTGCCGCTCCTGGCTGAAGGGTGACACGCTGTTCCCCTTTGCTTTGCACGCTATATGTAAAGGTTCCTCCTATTCCTTGTTTCGATTGAGTATTGGATACACTTTCATATAAAATAGTGACAGGTGTATTTGATGTGTTTACAAGGTGTAATTCTTCAATAAAGAGACGTTGGTCCGGAGACGGGTATAGCTTTCGCGAAAGCGTAACCCCACTTTTACTCGCTGTATGCTCAAAAGTGATCATCCCATTAATGGTTACGTCTTTTAAGATGCCTGGTGAAAATTGCTTCTCATTGATGTAGAATTTTGGAAGTATAGCATCTGTATAGGTTTCTTTAAGGTAGGCTCTAAAGACATACCAATCAGGATCTGACTCCTTTATAAACGGATGTAATTGCGGATAAAATAGTTGACGCTCAACGCGTAAATTCCCCGTTTGATCGACATCATATGAGACAATACCCGCTACTTTTGTACCAGCCATTTCGATATTATCACTATGAGGCAAAGTACTATTTTCAATAGTCCAATGAATGGCGTTATTATCTGTGATTTCCCAGCGCGTATCTTGCTGTGCGATACCTGTTGATATGTAAAAGAAGAGGGCTAAATAAGGGAGTATTTTCATCTAATTATACGTTGGTTATCTCTATTTGATACCTTGAAAATAAGCATATACAATTTGAGTACAAAATATCTTGTATACATACTTTTTAAACCCTTAGGTACTAGGAATGATGCATAAAGATTTATGCCGTAAGTTTGGCTAACATTCCTTTGAAAATGAACCCGTGAAAAGGTAAAACAGAATACCAATACAATCTCCCTGAAAGTCCAAGAGGTCTAAACGTAGCAGTTTGTGTGAGTGTCTCGTTTTCTATTTTAAACTCTAACCAAGCCTCGCCAGGGAGTTTCATTTCGGCAAATAAAAGGAGCCTGCCTTCTTCTTTATTGGAATATAAAACACGCCAGAAATCTACGGAGTCTCCTGCAATCAGGGTATCCTCATTGGTTCTGCCTCTACGTAGGCCCACACCTCCAAAAAGCTTGTCGATATACCCTCTTATTTTCCATAACCAAGTGGCGTAATACCAACCTGTCTTCCCTCCTATGCGCCAGATTTTATCAATGGTCTTTTCTTTGTTGGTATAGGCTTGTGATCGCTGATCTATAAAACATCCAAATCGTGGGACTTCAATAAAGTCAGATATTTCAATATTCATAGTCCCACTTATAAGGGCATCTTTCCAGCTGGAAGCAATTTGATTACTTTGAATTTTCACAAAGGCTTTATCTAATGCTTGACGATATGATAAAGGGCGTATATCAAGAATTTCAGATAAGGTATTGTCTCGACAGACGACCTCTACTTTCATACTATTGACAAGAGCGGTTGCGAGTTTATAGGAGGTAGAGGTTACAAAATACAGCCAATAGGAAGACAAGCGGGGTGTCATCACAGGAATGGTATAGATATACCGTTTTAAATTTCGTTTTCTCCCAAATTCTAATAACATTTCTTTGTAGGTAAGCACATCAGACCCCCCAATATCAAAGTTTTGGTTGTAGGTTTCTTCACGAAAGAGCGTTTTTGATAAAAAGGCAAGTACATCGGTAATTCCTATAGGTTGACATCTTGTATTCAACCATTTAGGTGTAATCATAATAGGTAATTTTTCTACAATATCTCGTATAATTTCAAAGGAAGCACTTCCCGATCCTATAATAATTCCTGCACGCAACGCGGTGAAATGATAGCTCGCTTTTGACAACTCCATTTCTACATCTTTTCTAGAGGATAAATGCTTAGATAAATTTTCCTCATTTACAATACCACTCAGGTAGATCACATGCGCTACATTGGTTTTTTCAATCGCATTTCTAAAGTTTATGGCACATTCTAGTTCTAGCTTTTTATAATCATCACTACTAGACATCGAGTGGACTAAATAATAAGCGCCCTCTATATCTCTAGGGATGTCCTGAAGAGATTTTGGATCTAAGAGATCAACTTTTATAATTGTAATTGATTCTTTTAAAGAAGGTTGTGGAGAAAACCTATTAATATCTCTTACACAGCAAATGACATGATATCCTTGTTCTACTAACATGGGTAGTAATCGTTTGCCTATATATCCCGTAGCACCTGTAAGAAGTATTTTCTTTTTGTTATTCATAGCATTTGAATATACAAAACTTATGATACAACACGGTCTTATTTTACATTTCCTTATGTAATCTTGTAAGCAATAGAATTGCTATATTGTTTCTTAATTAGAAGAAATATTAAATTGTACATTATATCAATTATTGAGATAGGTCTTTATTGAATTTGAATCAAACTATCATGGCAAAAAAGCATAGAATTAAAACTGGAATGGCACCTGGGTCAATCGTTTACACAGGGAATAAACAGGTCGATGATACCATTATACATCATTTACAGTTTAATCCTACAGCTATTAAAGATTCCATAATTCGTAAGGATAAACTACTAAAAATAAATCTTGACCCTGATTTTGTTGATTGGATTGATATTAGAGGCATGCAGGAAATAGATGTGATTTCTTCTATTGCTACTCATTTTAAAGCGCATCCACTATTACAAGAAAGCATTGTAGATGTGCATCAGCGTCCTAATTTTGAAGAACATGAAAATGCCATATTCGTGACATTTAAAGCCTTATCTTTTAATAAAAGTACGCTAAAAGTTCACAGAGAACATGTAGCGGTCATCATAAAGGACCACTCACTTTTAACTTTTCAAGAAACAAGTTCTGACTTGTTTGAGGTAGTAAGAAAAAGAACTGCAAATAGTAAAAATAGGATTCGAAAAAGAGGGACAGATTACTTATTATTTGCACTATTAGACAGTATTATAGATAACTATTACATCACATTAGATCAATTTGAAGAGGTTATCGAAGAGATTGAAGATCGTATTTCTGAAGATCAGAGTAATGCTGAAAAGTCTAGAATTCATGCACTCAAAAAGGAACTTCTTGTGTTACGGAAATCTATAGCGCCCTTACGAGAAGTGATTAGTAACTTTTCTAGAAGTGATAATCCTATTATTCAAGAGAATACACACATATTTATTAGAAATCTCTATGAAAATACGATTCAGATTATAGATAGTGTTGATTCTTACAGAGATATGCTAAACAGTTTGCAAGATTTATTTATTGCAGAGGTAAGCTTTAAGATGAATAAAGTGATGCAACTCCTTACGTTGATTTCTGTAATCTTCATTCCGCTGACTTTTTTAGCTGGGATTTATGGGATGAATTTTGAGTACATTCCCGAATTAAGCTATAAATACGGTTATTTTGTGTTGCTGGGTGTTATGTTTGTATTATTTGTAGTACTTCTTATCGTCTTTAAGCGTAAAAAGTGGATGTGATCACCGCTACAGATTCATTTTTAAATATATAATCAAAACAATGAAAATCAAATTATTCAAAGAGTTCAAAGAGTTTGCCGTCAAAGGTAATATGATGGATATTGCCATCGGTGTGATTATAGGGGCTGCATTTAATAAAGTGGTGGATGTGCTTGTCAAAGACGTATTCTTACCGCCTCTTACCTTTTTAACGACAGGAGTTTCTTTGGAAGATAAAAAATGGGTGTTACAGGAAGCAGTAAAGAACGGCGATGCAGTAGTTAATCAAGAAATAGCTATCAAATATGGGAAGTTGTTAGAAGTAAGTGTTGACTTTGTTATCATTGGTTTTACGGTATTTGTCGTTGTAAAGTTTATGAATAGATTAAAAAATAAAGGACAAGACCCCAAAAATGCCACTGTAAAAACTCCTAAAGACATTGAATTGCTAGATAAGATTAGCGTTCAATTAGAAAAACAAAATGAGTACTTGCTTTCTAAAAATAAAAATACAAGTACCTAAACCTTCTCTTATAATTAATCATTGAGAGATATTTAGTGTCCTAAACCTTCAAAACAATGGAAATACAAAGTAGTATAGATAAAGTACGTGGATGGGGTGATGCTCTTATTAAAGCATTGCCTAATATTATCTTAGCAATTATTGTTATTGTTGTAAGTTATTTTCTGTCAAGAATCGTATACAATGTTGTGTTAAGACTCGTCAATAAAAGAGTGCCAAAAATAACAATCGCTAGACTAATCGCTAGGACCTCTGCCATCATCGTTATATCGCTAGGGTTATTTATTACCTTAAATGTACTAAACCTAAGTGGAACTTTAAAAACGATACTTTCAGCAGCAGGAATTTCTGGATTAGTCATAGGGCTTGCCTTACAAGGAACCTTATCTAACACACTATCAGGAATTATTTTATCCTTTAGAAAAAACATCAAGATTGGAAATTGGATAGAAACTAATGGCTACCAAGGAGAGGTCATGGATATAAATACAAATTATTTTGTATTGAAAGAAGCAGATAATAATATCGTCATACTTCCCAATAAATCTATCCTAGAGAATTCATTTAAAAATTATTCATTAACCACAAAAATACGTGTTACCGTTACCTGTGGCGTAAGTTATAATTCAGATTTAGAAATGGTTGAGAAGCTAACAACTGAGACCATTAATCAACATTTTAATCAAGAATCAATCGACACTGAGATGGAATTTTACTTCACAGAATTTGGTGATAGTTCGATCAACTTTATGGTGAGGTTTTGGATAGACGGCACCTCAGGTGTTCCTAAGCTTAAAGCAAAAAGTAAAGCAATTATTGAGATTAAGAAAGCTTTCGCGAAAGCGGCTATAGACATTCCATTTCCTATACGAACATTACAAATTGAAACCAACTCACTGTCAGCGGTATCAGCAAAACAAACAAAGAGTTAGGTATATTTTACCCTTTCGAAGATTCAATGAATACTATTTATGATCTGATTAGCTTCAAAATTTATTAGAAGATTAGCATTTTTAAATTAGATTAACAAGTACCTTTACGGGTATAAAACTTTATATTTCATGAAAAACCTTTCATTCCTTCTTCTTTTTTTATGTGTTCTAACTATCGCTTCTTGCGCTGATTCAGACCCGAATAAAAAAATAGAAACTGAAATTCAAAATGAAAATTTAGTCGACACAGAAGATCAAAACGTTACATATGCGTACGGAGATGAGATATATGTCCCTATTTATTCTACGATTTACAGTAAAAATAGAGATACGCAGTTGTTATTGACCGCAACATTAAGTATACGTAATACTAGTAAAAAAGATTCGCTATTCATTAATACCATCGATTATTATAACACAGAAGGAACCTTGGTAAGAAACTATATCAAAGCGCCTATCTTTTTAAAACCACTAGAAACCATAGATTATGTCATAGATGAAGATGATGTAGAAGGAGGCAGTGGTGCCAATTTTTTAATAGATTGGGGTGCCAACAATACGATAAAACCTGTTTTTCAAGCCGTCATGATTGGTATGATTGGACAACATGCATTTTCTTTCACAACAAACGGAACAACCGTAAAATAGACTAGTAACAATGAGTGACCAAAGAAATATCAAAGCAAAACCAACCCTACTCTGTATTCCTGATATTAGTGGCTTTACAAAATTCATGAGTGACACCGACTATGAGTTAAGTGCTGTTGTGATTCCTTCACTTTTAAATAAAATCATATATGCAAATTCACTTCATCTTCAAGTGTCAGAAATAGAAGGTGATGCCGTCTTTTTTTATAAAACGGGACCTCTTCCAAGTTTTAAAGACCTTATTCTACAGTGTAGAAAATTTTATACAGAGTTTTATAAAGAAATCAAACGACTTAAAATCCAGTATAAAGATCATGAGCACGTTCAGAAAATACCAGATATCTTAGGATTAAAAATTGTCGTGCATTTCGGAAAAGAAATTGGGTCGGTACAGATAGGAAAAAACATAAAACTATTAGGAGAAGATGTGATTACTGCGCATCGTTTACTTAAAAATGATATATCTCAAGATGAGTATTTATTACTTTCAAAAGATATTATGGATCAATATAAAGATGATGTTATAGAGCGAAATTTTGGATGGGGTGACTTAAAAGATGGGGATGACAAGTATAAGCATATAGGAATTGTAAATTACAGTTACATTAATCTGCAACCCCTAGTAGACTGATCCATTTTATAGCATCAATTTTTGTACATTTAAATCAAAAATAGATTCTGTAAAATACAACCTATGACTCTTTACCCAATTTTCACTTCTCGCAAGCTACTTTTATACACCGTGATTTTAATCACAGGTATCTCTTGCAAAACCGAAACCACAAAAAAAGAAGCAACAACACCCGCTACATTAAAAGTAACCCCTTTAGAAACTTCTTTAAAAAGTGCCTTAACTTTATATGCCTCGTTTGACAATGGCGTACAGGCAGATTTTGCTTTAGGAGATTCGCTATTATATTCTGTCCCTAATAGACGCGCTAGAGACTCTGCGCAAATAGGATTACACAAACCTGGCGTACGCATCTCTGAAGGAGCAGGACGTTATGGAGATGCACTTTTGTTTACAGAAGATAGCAAAGGAAATATCTACTACCCTAGCAAAAATAATATTGCCTACAACACCACAAACTGGGAAGGCGCTGTTTCATTTTGGTTAAGCCTTGATCCTGCTACAGATCTTGATCCTGGTTATTGTGATCCTATTCAAATTACAGACGTTAGTTACAATGATGCTGCTATTTGGGTCGATTTCACAAAAGAAAACCCGAGAGATTTTAGACTTGGTGTGATTGGCGATCGCACGAGTTGGAATCCTACTCCCGAAGGACCTGATAACGAAAACCCCATTTTTAATGAGCAATTGATCGCCGTTTCTAAACCCCCATTTGCTGGAGGATCTTGGACGCATATCCTTATTAATTATACAGGCTTAAATACCGATCAAGGGAAAGCAGCTTTATACATGAATGGTAAACTAAGAGGTATTCGAAAAGATATCAAAGATCCGTTTACATGGGAGTTAGAGAAATCTAATATCTATCTAGGATTGGGATATATCGGGCTTATGGATGAACTTTCTATCTATAACAAACATTTATCACAAGAAGAAATTACGACACTCTATACACTAGATCAAGGCGTACACCAATTATTAGATTAATGTAGTATACGCTTTCGCGAAAGCTAACACACATACCATCACTTTATAAATCATATATAATCATGCGATTCTATTTACGCTTTCTCTTTATTACCTTTTTAATAACTGTTTCTTGCAAAACAGAACCCACCAAAACCGACGAACAAAAACGTTGGGAAGCACACGCAGAAAACACCACCATTATCAGGGATGATTATGGCGTCCCCCATATTTATGGAAAAACTGATGCTGATGCTGTTTTTGGGCTACTCTATGCACAAAGTGAAGATGATTTTAATCGCGTAGAGCAAAATTATATATGGGCAACAGGCCGTCTTGCCGAAGTAGAAGGCGAAGATGCAATTTATAGCGATGTGCGCGCTCGCCTCTACATGACCCAAGAAGAAGCAATTGCTAATTACGAAAGCAGCCCTGAATGGCTCAAAAAACTATGTATCGCCTTTGCCGATGGTGTTAATTATTACTTAGCCACACATCCTGAAGTAACGCCAAGATTATTAACACACTTTGAACCGTGGATGCCTATGTATTTTAGCGAAGGATCGATAGGTGGTGATATAGAGCGGGTATCTGCTAGGAAACTAAAGGCGATGTATGAAGATGGCATGGAACTTCCAAAAGCACAAAAAATGGCATTGCTTCAAGTGCAAGAAATGCAAGAACCTCAAGGCTCTAATGGAATTGCCATTTCTGGAAATCTGACTGCTTCTGGAAATCCTTTATTATTGATAAACCCGCATACTTCTTTTTATTTCAGAGGCGAAGTCCACGTGGTGAGTGAAGAAGGATTGAATGCATATGGCGCGGTGACTTGGGGGCAGTTTTTTGTATACCAAGGATTTAATGAAAAAACCGGATGGATGCACACCTCTACTTACACCGATGTGATTGATGAGTTTGTAGAAACGATTCAAAAAGATGCCAATGGAGATCTTGTGTACGCCTATGGAGATGAATTAAGACCTGTCACACAGTATGAAATGACGATTCGTTATAAAGACGGCGATCAACTAAAAGAAAAAGTACTTCCAGCCTACAGAACTCATCACGGACCTATCACCCACCTCAAAAACGGTCAATGGGTCGCTTCTGCGCTGATGTGGGAACCTGTTAAAGCCTTAGAGCAATCCTATATTAGAACCAAACAAAACGGCTACAAAGGATTTAGAGAAATGATGGATATCCGCACCAATTCTTCAAATAATACGGTATATGCCGATGCTGAAGGGAATATTGCCTATTTCCATGGGAATTATATTCCTAAACGGGATATTACATTTGACTACACACAACCTGTCGATGGGAGTAATCCAAAAACAGATTGGCAAGGGTTACACGACGTAGATGAAACCATTATGCTCTTAAATCCTGAAAATGGGTGGTTACAAAATTGTAACTCCACCCCTTTTACTGCGGCCTTAGAGTTCAGTCCAAAAAAAGAAGACTATCCCAACTATATGTCTATTGATAGAGAGAATTTTAGAGGGGTACATGCGATTGAGCTTCTCAAAAAAGGAGAGAATTATACCTTAGATAGTCTAATTGCATTAGGGTATGATTCGTATTTGCCTGCCTTTGAAGCGCTTATTCCTGGTCTTGTAGAAGCGTATGATACTGTAGGCGGCACCCAAGAAATGGATGCTATTATCGAAGAACTTCGCAATTGGGATTATAGAACTTCAGCAACGTCTAAGGCCATGACTTTAGCACATTACTACGGAACCGAATATTTTAAAAATGGAAAACGTCCTGAACAACGTCTAACTCCGATGAAGCTTCTCTCCTATTTCGGGTCAGCGTCTCCTTTAGAAGAGCGCGTACAACTCTTTAAGAATGTGGTCGCACGTTTAGAAGCTGATTTTGGGACTGCACTTATTGCTTGGGGAGAGGTGAATCGTTTTCAACGAATCAATGGCGATATCAGACAGCCTTTTAATGACGACCTTCCAAGTACGCCTGTAGGTCTTGCTTCTGGACGTTGGGGAGCTTTAGCAGCTTATGGGGAGCGTTACACCAATAATACGAAGAAGATGTACGGTACGCGTGGCAATAGCTTTGTTGCTGTGGTTGAATTTGGTGATACAGTAAAAGCAAAAACAAGTCTAGCAGGTGGTCAAAGCGGTGATCCTGATTCCCCACATTTTGATGATCAAATCGAACCGTATGTAAACGGTGAGTTTAAAGAAGTCGCATTTTATAAAGAAGATGTTTTAAAAAGAGCTCAGAAAACATACCATCCAGGAGAAAAAGACTAAAATATAGCATTGACTGCAGGTTTTAAATTTTTGATGTGATTTTAAGATTTCAGTCTTTTAATCTGTCATCTAGAACCATTGGTTTACTTCTATTTCTATGCTTTCGCGAAAGCGTACTCAGTTTTTTTAAATTCGTGAATCCATAATAAATTACATACTTACCCAACAAACAGATGTTTTCTTGTGTTTTCTGTAAGAATTTTTAGCGCATTTGTGGCGTATGACGACTTTTTCCCAATGGTTATCGAAAAGTAGTACTATTAGACATAAACCCGTATTGTTTTGTCTAGATTTGTTTCACCCAAATCTGATTATTTTGCATCCGAAAAACAAACATACCACTTCTTATAATTTTGATCAGTTACAAGCATGTACGCCTGAATTAAGCGCGTATGTATTTGTAAATGAGTATCAAACAAAAACCATAGATTTTTCGAATGCGGAGGCTGTAAAAGCCCTTAACAAAGCACTATTAGATCATTTTTATCAAATCAAACATTGGGATCTTCCAGAAGGGTATCTCTGCCCTCCTATTCCCAGTAGAGTTGATTATATACATTACATAGCAGACCTTATGGGGTCTAAGAAATACTGTAGGGGGTTGGATATAGGGGTAGGTGCCAATTGCATCTATCCCTTACTAGCAACTCATATCTACAAATGGAACATGGTTGGGGCAGATATCAGTGAGGCTTCGGTGGCAATTGCAAGACAAAATGCATCGAAGTCTCAAGCTGATTCTGATATTGACATCCGCCTACAAACCAACCCTGCATATCTCTTTGAAGGGATTATAAAACCTGGAGAATACTTTGATTTTACAATGTGTAACCCTCCTTTTTTTGGTTCTGAAGGAGAAGCAAAAAAAGCAAATATGCAAAAAAACAAACGATTACACCTTCGTAAAGATACGAGTCGTAATTTTGGAGGAATTTCTAATGAGTTATGGTGTAATGGCGGCGAAGCTTTATTTGTAAAACGAATGATCAAGCAAAGTGTAGCGTTTAAAAAGCAAGTCGGTCATTTTACCACCTTGATTTCTAAAAGCGAACATCTTCCTAAATTAGTAAAGCAATTAGATAAACTCAACGCATTTCACAAAGTCGTAGACATGCAACAAGGCAATAAAAAAAGCCGTATTTTAATTTGGAGTTTCACTATTTAAGCCTGACTTACAAACTATTACAAAGGCTATACATACAGTACTGATATTTTTTGTCTATATTTAGTTGATTTAACTTACCTATTTATGAGATATTGGATGTCGCTCTCTGAAAAAGTCCTGCTATTATTCATATTAGTAATTAGTATTATTTCCTGTAAGGACAATTCTTCTATTTTAACGCAAGAAGAAAAGACTTGGTTACAATCAAACGAGTCTATAAAAGTAGCCATATTTCCTAATTACCCTCCTTATACTTTTAAGGATGACTCTGGAGAATTAGAAGGAATTCTATTGGACTATTTAGCAACGCTAGAAAAGAAACTTGATTACACATTTGAACGTGTAGAATATCAAAACTTCACCAATGTATTACAAGATGCAAAAGACCACAAAATTGACATTATTTTAGAAATTCAACGAAATGACATTCGTGAAGAATATCTAAACTTTTATGAAAAGCTTTTTGAATCACCCTATGTTATTGTAGGTGACTCAAAACAATCATTTGGCATTAATCTAGAAGATCTTAAAGGGAAAACAGTCGTAATGCCACAAGGGTTTGCTATTATTGATTATGTAAGATCAAAATTCCCATCTATAAATGTATTAGATAGTTGTACCACTGATGTCGCATGTTTAAAGTTAGTACAGGAAGGAAAAGCCGATTTTTACATAGGTCCTAAAGCTGTTACAAGTTTTTTTATTAAATCGCAACAACTTGACAAATTGCATATCGTTTCGATACTAGATTATGAATACGCGCCTGGCATCGCTGTTACAAAAAAACATCCTGAACTTAATAGTATTATCTATAAAGGAACAGAAAGTATTACCTACCAAGAAAAAGGTGAGATTAGAGAAGAATGGTTATACAGTGTTGTTGCCCCTTTTTATATGCAATTGCGTTTCTGGGTATCTATTGCTACTATCATAGCTATTTTAATGATCATTATTACAGCTATCAATCGATTTTTAAAATGGAAAATTAAAAATCGTACGATAGAACTTGAAAAAGCTAAAAAGAAAGCAGAAGAAAGTAGCCGACTAAAAACATCTTTCATCAATAATATCACTCATGAAATGCGAACCCCTATGAATGCTATCATGGGGTTTACAGGCTTGCTTAATAAAACAGGAATTACACTAGAAGAGCAAGAAGAATATTCTAGTATTATTACAGATGGGTGTACACGCCTTATGGAAATGATGGATAATGTCCTTGAGATATCATTGTTGCAAAGTAGCCAGGTTTTTTCTCAAAAACGATATACAAATATCAAAAAGATTATCCGAAACTCGTTTGAAAACCTAGAGCCAAAAGCTTTAAAAAAAGAGTTGAAATATGAGCTTATAGACACCATACCTGAAGAAGAAAGTAATATCAGTATTGATAAAGCAAAGTTATCAAAAGCTGTCAGTTATCTTATTGATAATGCTATTAAATTTACCCCAAAAGGATATGTGAAAATCTATTTGCAAAAAAAAGAGAATAGAATTTATATAGTAATAGAAGACTCAGGTATCGGAATATCTGAAGAACGACAGGCAACTATATTTGATAATTATTCTACGTCTGACAAGGAAGAATCCAGCTTCTTTGATGGGTTAGGGCTAGGGCTCTCTATCACAAAATCATATTGTACGATTATGAATGGGCATCTTACAGTGTCTTCAAAACTAGAAGAAGGATCTACATTCACCATAGATATTCCCTATATGCCAGCTGAAGTAACAATAAACAATCCCAAAGAAAAAATAGCTACAGGTTCAAAAAATGATGAATACGCTATTCTTATTGCTGAAGACGGTGAAGTAAATTACTTATTTCTCAAAACTATTTTAAAACGATATGATCATCACAAACTAACGGTTTATAGAGCAAAAAACGGAAAAGAGGCTGTAGATTATTATACAGAAAATAATACGATTGATCTTGTCTTTATGGATATTCAGATGCCTGTTATGAACGGACATGAAGCTACTAAGGTTTTAAAACAACTAAATCCACAATTACCTATTGTTGCACAAACGGCCTACTCTACACAAGAAGATATAGAAAGAGCCTTTAAAGCTGGATGTGATGATTTTGTTTCAAAACCAGTAGACCCTGCTGCCATAAGTAAAGTATTGCATCGCTTTTTAAATTAAAAGATGTGTACTTTAGCCTAGATTCATTTTCACATTTTCATGGTAGATCATCCCCATTCCCATTTTAAACTCTATAAACCGTACGGCTATATCAGTCAGATGTTGAGTAATGACGAACGTCAATCACGTAAAAAAAAGTTTTTGAGTTCATTATATGATTTCCCGAAAGGGGTCATGGCGATTGGGCGATTGGATGAAAAATCAGAAGGCCTCCTCCTACTGACAACTGATGGTAAACTAAGTGATACCATCAATCGCTCGGGCATAGAAAAGGAATATTATGCGCAGGTAGATGGCGAAATTGATCAAGAATCGATTACATGTTTGTGTGAGGGCGTAGACATAGGACTGCATGGAAAAAAATACCGCACCAAGCCCTGTGAAGTATCGAAACTAGACACAACTCCCCTACTTCCCGAACGTTCTAAAAAATTGCGTGATGATCGGCATGGGCCTACCTCTTGGATACGTGTGATTCTGAAAGAAGGAAAGTTTAGGCAAGTGCGCAAAATGACTTCGGCTGTGGGATATCCTACACTGAGACTTGTACGGGTGCGGATAGGTAATATCCATCTAGACAACTTACACCCCGCTGATGTGCAGCCCATAGAAGCTTCTTTGATTTCTTCGGAGATTTAATTGTTACTTTTCTGTTGACAGTGCTTCTTCTAATGAGGTGATCTCCCCTCTGTATCGTATCCCATCTCTTTTTGTGCTATTTACAAACATTGTTGCGGTGCTATTGCTATATACCTTTATGGTAACGTCGTATTGCTCCATGCTCCCCGTAGCTACAAAAGAAATAATAGAAACTTGTTTGGTATCATTATGAGCGACTTTAAGGGATTTTATTTCACCTTTATGTTGTATGCCAGGTGGTTGATTTAACCCACCTCCAATTCGAATAATTCCAAAATATGGAAGGTACATATCGATCTTTGCCGCGTCATAAAATTTTATAAACCCAGGATTGGTAATGAGGTTTACTTGCGTGCCATCCCGAGGAAGCATCCATTCGGCATTAAAGAAAAAAGTACCATTATCTAGCAGTGCTTTTGTTTGCTCATAGGCGTTGGCATCCATTTCTTTTTTTAACGCTTTGCGTTCAGAGCGTGATTGTGAGAAGGATACTTGAGAAAAAGAAAAAATAAGCAGGCAAATAAGGATACGCGTTTTCATAGCATTGAATTTATGATAAATTATAGCAAGAATCATTCCTTATTCTATTTTTATGGGTACGCTTTCGCGAAAGCATATAAAAACTATTTTGCATTAAAACTGTAACAGTTGTGTTTACATACGGTCTCTATACCAAATAAACAACAAACATCTATCTTAAAAACAACAGTTATGAAATCTAAATCAATCATCGTATGTATCCTTGCTATTTTTATAGGAACCTCTTTAATCGCACAACAACAAGTAAAACTCACAAGTGACACAACTACAAAATCCTTTAATTTTTCGGAGTATAGTAAACTAGATGTCGCTAGCGATTTTAATGTCAACGTCACATTAGCTGCCGGAGAAGAAGCCATTACCGTAAAAGCGAATCGTAATCTGATGGACTATGTAACTGTTTACAAAGAAGGAAATACACTTTTTTTACGATTGAAGAAAAACACGTGGTTTAAAGGTAAAATGATTCTTGATGTCGCTATTTCTACAGCGATAATTACCGATTTTGCAGCTTCATCTGATGCCATTGTTACCTTAAACACCCCACTTACAACAGATACGGTTCGTATCGATTGTAAAGGTGACGCTGTATTTAAAGGAACTATTCATGTAGATACACTAAGCCTTAATGCTAAATCTGATGCTCAAATTAAACTTTCTGGTTCTGCTAAGAAAATGACAGCAAATTTAAAATCTGACAGTGAATTCAAAAATATAGACTTCACCATACAAGATTTGACAATTTCATTAAGTGGAGACAGCGAAGCACGGGTAACTGTTACAAATATGCTAGATGCCAATGCAAGCGGTGATAGTGAATTACGCTATGCCGGGAATCCTTCAAAAGTAAGACAAAGCGCTCGTGGAGACTCTGATATCAAAGCGATAAAATAGTTTAAAAACAACCAACCAGAAAACGCCATAAAGCTATGTTTTTATGGCGTTTTTGCTTTACTTAGTTTCCTGCCGAAAGAATATATTGGAAAAACTGAAGCCCCATTTCTTCACCAAAACCAGCATTTGTAAATAATACGGCTCCCCACTTACGATCAGGCGTAAAGAAAAACAAAGAAGTAAATTCCTTATCATTATTACCTCCGTGACCGTACACATTTCCAAAAGGGAGCGCTCCTGTGTAAAACCCTAACGTTAGATGTGTGATTCCTGACGTTTTATTGGGGCTATCTTCTGGTAATGTTGTTTGTAGCTTGAACAATTCCTCATATCCCTCTTCACTCAAACCCTCCTTATTCATCCAGGCAATCATTAGTTTCGCCCAATCTTTGGCCTCTGTATTCACCCCATATGCCGCTCCAAAGACCTCATCGCCTTGATTACTCACAGGAATCCATTTCCCATTTTTAAAGGCGCTTGCCTTGTTCTTTTGGTTTTTAGCATTAGGAATATAGCGGGTTACTTTGAGCCCGAGAGGTTTGGCTACTTTTCTATGAAATTGCTTTTGAAGTCCTTTAGCATCTGTGTTTAATAGCTTTTGTAAGACTAACGCAAGATATTGATACCCTTCGCCCGAATATTGAAACTGAATGCCTGGTTCAAAATCAATGGTTAATCCTGTTCTTCCATCCTGATCACGCCAATTCGGAAAACCAGTGGTATGTGATAACACCATGCGTGCTGTGATCTTCTTATAGCGCTCGTCATGAGCGATATCTTCATAAGGAAGATATGTGTACAAAGGCGTATCGAGATCAATAATGCCTTCTTCTACATAGTGCATGACAAAAAAAGCAAACAACGGCTTTGATAAGGAAGCACCTTCAAAAATAGTATGCTTAGTCATAGGCGTATTGGGCGCACTAAGTCCTTTGACTGTATGATATACAATCTCCCCATCATTAATAATCGCTAGCGATACGCCAGGCGTCGCTGTAGCTTCCATTTGTTCACTTAAAAAAGTATCTATGGATGCGGTGGTGATTGTTTTCCCTATGGGGGTTATGATGGTTTGCCCCTGTACAGAGAAATTTAAAAAGAATAGTAAGAATAAGATGTATTTAATAAGGGTTGTCATAAATGTTGATTTTTGATTCATAGGCCAAAAATCAATAGATATAACGCATTAACAAAGTAAGATACGATCAATTGGGGTAAAATAAGGCTAAACAAGTATATCTCATACACGACCGCATCATCTATCCAACCATAGTCTGAAGGTAGCCGTCGTTCCTGAACTTGTCATTACTTTTTCTTTGACACCTTGTATGGTAACTAATAGTCTATTCTTAAAATGACTTTCCATTTCAAGGATATATTGCAATTGTATCACTTGACTTCTATTGATTCTGAAAAAGATACGGGCGTCTAAAGTCTCATAAATGCTTCCAATATTTTGCGAATATAAATGAGTCTTGCCTTCGCAATCAATAAGTTTACAAAAATCACCTTCGGCTTGAATAAGCGCTATTTTTGATGTTTCCAAAAGGTGTAATCCCTTTTTACTTTTAATAACAAACCTATTCTTGTAATTATCTGATTTATTGTTAATTGCGGATTTCACCTCATTAAACACTTTATGTTGATGATTTGTGGTTACACTACTATCAAACAGGGTTGTAAACTTACTAAAAGCCTCACTGACATCCTCTTGATCATACGGTTTTAAGATATAGGCAATGCCATTACTTTTGAAGGCTTTAAAAAGATACTCATCGTAGGCAGAGCAAAAAACGATCGGTGTGGATACGATTACTTTTTCAAAAGCGTCAAACGAGATACCATCCAACAACTGAATATCTGAAAAGATAATCGTATACTGATGGCTTTCTAAAAAATGTTGCGTTTCTGTAATAGATCTCGCCCAGTCATAGGTAAAATCGTCTTTTAAATAACGTGCAATATGCATTCGTAATTTTTCAAAGGCTGGAATTTCGTCTTCTACAATAAGAATATGCATCACAGAGTATCGGTTAGTTTTACAATAGGTAGACACACCTCAAAATGAGTGGATGTTTCTGTCACTTGAATGGTTTTACCCACCAACAATTCATAGCGTTCTTTTAAATTTTTAAGGCCTGTCTGCATAGATTCGTTTGCATTCTTGACAGTGCCTCCTTTAGAATTGGTGAGTGTAGCGGTATCTTCTGTGATTTTTAAAATGATATCTACAGGGATTCCGTGCTGTATTTTATTGTGTTTAACCACATTTTCTATAATGGTTTGAAATGCACCTGATGGAATATACGCTTTCGTACTTCGACCCTGCACTTCGACTAGCTCAGTGTGACACTCAGTATCAACTTCTGCGTCGTTATTCTCCTTGAAAGCGGACTCCTCCTCCACTTTAAAAGTATATGCATCTCCAAAACGAATCTTTATTAAATAGAAATAATCCTCTACCATCTGTAATTCTTCAGAAAGCAATACGATGTCATCTTCGCGAGTTTGTATAAAATAACGGTATAAAGAAGATAATCTGGCTATGTAGTTTTTTGCTTTTTGGGGATCGGAATCAATAAGGGCATCTACTGTATTGAGGTTATTGAATAAAAAATGCGGACTCAACTGTGAGCGTAATAATTTGAGTTCGGCGTCTTTTTGCTGTTCTTTAGTCACGGCCAATGAAGTCTGGTTTTCAAAATACTTCTTAATCATAATCACCAAAAAAGGCATTGCAAGATCTGAAGAAGAATAATAAAAACTATGGATGATGATATATCCGACAGAAGGCAAATCACTCCACGTGCGCCCAGAGCCTAAATAATCACGTAATAAGTCAACAAAACCTGTAAGGATAAGCGCTCCGATACTTAATAATAAAAATAACACATACTGCTGTCGTTCGACAAAAAACTTTTGTGCAATCCAACGAATCATAAATAAAGCGGCAAGCGTTTTAAGTAGAATAATGGGAATGTCAAAGAGTATTTGACCTAACGAATAGTCTTCCGTATAAAATTTTAAGAACAACCATATCACCATCAACACAGAGAAAATGATAATAAGCTTATAATCTGATTTATTAAACTTGAGCGAAATCACAGCTTAAAAATAAGCTTCTATTTGTCATTTTGTTATATTCTGTGAACAGAAAACGATGAGTAGGGCTAAAAAAACGTTTAAAGCGTTTAAGAGGTGATGCATCATTAAATTCTAGTGTCTAAAACACCTATCGACCAAACTTCAATACCATCGCTTTTGATCTGTAGTTTAGGTTTTTTACCGAAAGCAATCTCAGTGATAAAGGAATACTGTACATTACCCACACTCCCTTGGTAAGAAGCTGTCATTTTCTGTCCATTTTCTGAGACAACTACGTAATAATTTTGAATATCAAATTCTTTATTGAGTCGTACACTTTCACCCTGTGAATTATACCACACGACTTCATCAAGCCATACTTGGTCTCCACGCACATATACAATCCCTGAAACAAACTCATTGGATTTGATATTTGAAGAGAGCATTTTCCGGATAGCAAAACCAAATTCTCCAATTGCTAAAGCATTTTTTTGTGTTTCAAATTTTGCTTTCTTTTTTTCTAGTTTTAGCTCTTTTCTGGACTTCTTTTCTTGGGCAAACCCTGTGCTTACAAGAAAAGTAGCGACAAAAAATAAAAGGATATAGTTCTTCATTGGTAAAAGTGAATAGGTAGCAAAGTAAAACTATGCATTTTGTAAACGCACAAAGTAATTACCTATAAACGTTTACTTCATCATACCCGCCAAGATATACTTTTAAAACGTAAGCTTTGCGAGTAGTTGCTCATTATCTGCTCTAGTCAGACGTAAGATTTGGGTCTCTTTGGTTTCTTTGTTGGTTCCATAATAGGTGTACATGGTTACCTTCATAAATGTTGGGTTTTCAACCTTTTGATAACGATCACCATAATAGCGAACTTTAATATAATAATCCCCCTTTATGGCTTTTTGAACCGTATATTCCTCTGGACCAAATCCTTGTGTCATATCTTCAGATATCCTCCCTCCTATGGCGGTTTTATTATGACCGTAATAACATTCCTCCAAATTAGGATCTATGATATGTAAATCAATGTCTGTATCATTATGATTCCAATCAATGACGACACGTACATCCATGGGGGTGAGATCTTTAAAATGACTGGGGACGCTATCTAATTTGAGATCCTTTTTATTGTCTCTGATCAAATGTTTGATTTCATTTTTTGAAATAGTTTCTACCCCCTCAAAAATGCGTCGTTTGTTATTTTTATAAATCGTACCATCAACAATAGACATCAATAAATCCAAGGCTTCCTGACATTTACCAATATTTTCATACGCCAAAGCAAGATCACGATAGGATTGTGAATCTTCAGGACGTAATTCTAAAATACGCTCAAAAATATACGCGGCGATATCATGTGCTTCTTCTACTTGCATTTGATACCCAAACACTTTTAAAAGTTCGTAATTATCCCCATCTAGTTCAGGAATATTGGAGACGATACGCC
Source organism: uncultured Flavobacteriaceae bacterium (assembly GCA_964351845.1). Classification (GTDB taxonomy): domain Bacteria; phylum Bacteroidota; class Bacteroidia; order Flavobacteriales; family Flavobacteriaceae; genus Dokdonia. The sequence goes on from CAYGQJ010000031.1 coordinate 40,142, forward strand.
TTGCATACACTTGATGGTTGAATGTATCATTAAAATAATTGGCGACATCTATAAAATACGCAGGTTCTTCTTGATATGACGTGCGCTGTATCAAATAGTACTCATAAGCTTTATCAGCATTTTTGATTTCTCGTAATTCATTAAGATACGATATGTTGATTTTCCTGTCTTTTAATACAAGTTTTCCTTTGTATTTTGGTTCACTTTGTTCTTCCTGAACTTCATCTTCAGTGATCATTGATTCTGAAGGTGATGCTACAGGCAATCCTTCAACAATCTCCATGTCTTCTTCTACTTCTATAATTTCTGGAGCTGGCGGAGGTGGTATATTAGTTTCATTCTCAGAGTTTGTGGTAATAATTTCTTCTGTGGGTTCTGTATTAGGTCGCATCCTAGCTCGTCTTTCTGTGTCACGACGAGCATTTTCATCTGTAGCTAACTCAATAGCCGTAGACTTGATTTCATTAATTTCTTTTTGTGATACGATTCGGTTGTATGCTTCTAATAACTCCGCTGGTGGTGTGATTTGATAGCGTACATAATCCATGACATCATCTAGTACAATTAATGAGGTATAATCAGTGACTAATTGATAATCGGTTCCTAGCTGTGTGATGGCTTCCTTATTTTTTTTGACGTTTTGTGCCAGTACCTGGAGCTTTTCTTTTGCCCAAAGGCGTTTGATGATATCGCTTTTCGCGAAAGCGTCATCCACTTGAATCACAACTTCTTTTGAAACCTTGTGATCATATCCAAATTGTAAGGTGATACGATCTCCTTCTTGTAAACCCTTTCCTGCTATGGAAAAATCATTTGTAACGGCTACAGGTGTATTAGGATACAACTCTGCCGAAGCATTACTACAGGTATATCCCAGAAAACGGAATGGCGAATCTGTAAGCATGGTAATCGCTTCTTTGGTATCCGTGTCTATAAGGTTGATATAGCTTCCATTTGTAGTATCTCCTAACGTCCGTAAGGCGGAATGATTTGCTTTCACTAAACTATTAATAGCGAAAACAGGTGATTTTGAATATAATTCTAAGGCACTTAGGGTATGCATCCCATCTGTAAATAATAAGATAGTATCCCCATTTAGATCTTGAGAGTCTAAGATTGAATAATCGGTGCCGCCATCATACACCGTGTTTTCTAAGGTTTCTTTTAAGGCTGTCCACTGCTTGTTTTTTACTTGATACGTAGTACTTGACCTAACTATATTACTAAAGGTAATGAGATTTACTTCTACCGTAGAAAGCTTAGAAAAATAGTTCTCTAGAAGTGCCATTTCTTTGGGAAGATCTCTAGACTTCATACTTAGAGAAGCATCCCACAGAATAGTAATCTTTTTAGGCTTATTTCTAATCCTTTTTTCTTTATCGAGTGCCATATAAGCATACAAAAAATCAGCATCACGTAACTGTTTTGTTGCTGTTTTCTCAATGGGAATTTGAATACGTAATGGTGTATTAGGGGTATAGTTTTGTTTATGAAGTGTCGTTTTGAAATTTTGCTGCCAAGGCGTAAAGCCAAGGCCTTTGATGGCGCCTTTCTCGATAATAGGTTTTGTTTTTTGATCTAATACAGTAATGGCAAGATCAAA
>CAYGQJ010000031.1:41844-47330 GCA_964351845.1 uncultured Flavobacteriaceae bacterium
GGATAGATACGTGCTTTATAGTTATTCCCAGTGCCTTTTTCTAGTAATGCAGGATCCACACGATTACGAACTACCGCTTCAAACGCAATTCTACCTAATTCTTTGTCAACCACCACAGCTTCTCGTAATTTCCCGTTGATATCTAATGCAAACCGAGATACTGAAAATCCATCGCCTAACGGGAAATCTAATTGCCCTTCTAGAACCGTATTGGTGGGATTATAAAAAAGCATATCATAGGTCGTGGTCGCTATATTTCCCGTCACTACGACGTCTATATCTAAAGAAGAAAGACCAAGCGGTTTGTCGTTTACCTTAACTACGGGAATTTTTTGTGCATACGTACTATAACAAAGACAGAGAAGTCCTAACAAAATTACTTTTTTCATACTGATGGTTTAAAAAATGAAGTTTTGGATGGTTGCGGACTTCAAATCAAGTAGTGTGCCAAGTATTCCTTTATTTTACAGCAACGGCCCATTTCGTTTTAAAATTACTGGTTTCCATTTTCAAAAGTTGCTCTTCTATTTGTTCGTCAGACATACCTGCTTCCTTCATATAAGAAATAGTACGTTCATCTCGTAGCATTTTTTGCCTCAGCACTCCTGTAGTCCCTACAATGGCAACCCAACCATGTGGTTTATCATTAACAAGAAACATAGACGGATCTTGATTAAATTCTGGTTGTACTGCAGAGGATCCTTGTCCATAAATAGATGGGATTTGTGCAAATACATGACCTTGATGTATCGAAATAAAACCCGCATCAGACCAATGCTCTAAGACATAGGTACTCTGATCTGTAGGGTTGAGTAATTCCATCTCCCATCCCACACGTATTGGGTTTCCGCTACGTACCAGTTGTACTAATGTTTCTAGATCTCCAGAAATACGATTTCCGTCTTTATCTGCTTCATAAATGACTTTATAAGCACTTTCAGTAGGGTTTTGAGCTTCCGTATTATAAAAACAGAATACTAAAATTAGGTAGATGATATTTTTCATGAGATGGTTTTAGTGGTCACGAAAATATTTAACTCCACATCTTGATCGTGCCAATATTATGATAAATTATATACAGTATTTGTTAAATAGGTTTCTTTTTAGTTTCAATAATAGCTGAGAGATTAATGATACTGTTACTATAGGCAGAAGTAACCCTTAACATTTCTTTGACGCAGTATGTAGTACATTTTAATTACTTTTAACATAAAACCAACAAAATGAAAAAGATAGTACTCACGATGGTAATGGCATTTTTGCTATCACCACTACTTGCAAACAACTCAATTACAGATACTTTTAGCGTTGGAGATCCAGAAATAGGCTCTATCAATGCGATGTCTTTTAGTCCTGAAGGGATTCTCTTTATAGGTGATAGCAAAGGCGCACAAATTGTTGCTATTGATATGAGCACTGCCGCTAAAGCAAACAACGAAAAAGTAAGCATTCCTGATGTAGAGCTCCTTTTAAGTCAGCTTCTAGGGGCTGATAGTGACCAATTGCAGATTGTAGACATGGTCGTAAATCCTGCCAATCAAAACATATATATTGGCGCACAGCATAGTACTGGAAAATCATTTCTTTTTCTAGTGAACAATAATACATTGGAAAATGTTCCGCTAGCTGCTGTTTCGTTTTCAAAAACAGCTGTTTCTAATGCGATCGCAGCAGAAGCCAAAGACAGACGTGGGAGATCACTTCGTCAGTGGGCTATTTCTGACATTAAGTATGCAGATGGACAGGTGATGCTATCAGGATTAAGCAATGCAGAGTTTGCCTCTACGTTTAGATCCGTTCCATTTCCTTTTACCCAACAACAAAAAGAAAGCTCTCTGGAGATTTATCATGCTGCCCATGGAAAATATGAGACCGCCTCTCCTATCAAAGCTTTTACAACGATTCAGGTGAATAATCAACCGCATCTTTTGGCGAGTTATACATGTACGCCTCTTGTGGTATTTCCGCTAAGCGAACTAGCTGCTGGAAGCCACACCAAAGGTCGTACCGTAGCCGAGTTAGGCAACTGGAATACGCCCTTAGATATCATAGAAATGGAAAAAGAAGGAGCGCGTTATATCTTAATGGCAAACAGCAACAGAGCCCTTATGAAAATTAAAGTAGCTGATATCGAATCTTTTGGAGATTCTCTAACGACTCGTGTGAGTGAACGTTCTGATACGGCGGGAGTTGAATTTATCAATTTACCATTTGTCAATGTGCAACAACTAGACAAACTTAATGACACTGAGTTTGTATTTATACAGCGTGAAGCGACTGGAAAATTAGCCTTGAAAACGAGTAATAATCGTTGGTTATAATCCGCTATATTTTAAATGGATCTCACTTTCGTGAAAAAAGCTTTATTCTGTATCCTATTTTTACTAAAAACCTTGGGGGTTGTCGCGCAATCTCCAAGGTTTTCTTTTACCGCTGAAGCCATTACCATAGAAGTATCTAAAAATCAAAAAATACCAGATTTTCATGTCTACAAAGGCCTGTTTACCGATATTTCGCAAGTGTATGATAAAAAAGCTGTTTTAGGAGACGTTGTACAAACAACTACCCAATTCCAATTTATACCACTCCTTCCCTTTCAAAAAAACAGCGATTATACACTTATCTATAATGCTTCCGTATATCCGTTTAAAATAGCGCTAGATACATCTTATGAGTATGTACAGGTAGAAACAATCTATCCCAATACAGCCACCTTACCATCCAACTTTTTAAAATGGTACATACAATTTTCAAAACCAGTAAACCCCTCAAAAATCTATGATCACATCTATTTGATAGACCATAGTGACAGTACGCAAGTAGAAAGAGCTGTATTACCCCTGGAATCCCCTTTACTCTCTGATGATGGTACACTCTTAACCGTATGGATCGAACCTGGCCGACAAAAAAGAGACCTTGGCCCTAATAAACGCCTCGGGGAAGTACTCACCCTTGGGAACTCCTATACCCTAGTGATTGATCAAGATTTAAAAGACCATCAAGGGATTGCCATGAACGCGCCCTTTACACATACATTTACTGTAGAGGCTCCCGATAGAATCCAACCCTCGTTGGCTTCTTGGAAACTGCAACTTCCTAGCTCACAAACAAAAGAGTCGTTGGATATCGATTTTCAAGAGTTTTTAGATTATGGAAGTCTTCAAAACTCCCTACATATCCAAGATGAACTTGGAAACGAATTCATGGGAACATTCACAATAAATACAGATCAAAAAGGAATTAAATTTACACCTTTATTAAATTGGAATAAAGCTATTTATGTAATTATATCTAAACCTATAATTGAAGATGTTTCTGGTAATAATTTAGAGCGATTATTTGATCGAGATATCACGCTAAAAACGACGCCACCAATACTAAGACGTTCATTTACCATAAAATAATACTAATTATAGCCTACCGCCTATTTTTTCTGTTTTTTATCTAACCATTGTATATAATTGATGACTTTTTGTAATACCTCATTATCATCATCTGTTGTATGGTTAATCGCAATAGAGCAATTATAAGCAGGAAAGTGTATAAATAACGAACCCCAAAAGCCAGAGTGCATATACGCTTCTACACCTGATTTTCTGCCTTTAATATATCCTAATCCTAAACGATATTCTGAAAAAGAACCTGTATACTCAGACGATAAAAGCATCACTGGCAATGTTTCTGATTGCTCATAGATCTGATTAGAAAATAACGCTTGTAAAAAAGTGGCCAAATCTCTGGTAGTAGATTGTAAGCCTCCACCGCCATAAAGATCTACAGAATTATCCCAAGAAGAGGCATCTAAATCTTGCATGTACCGCTTTACAGAAGGCGGTAATCCCTCTGGGCGATCTTCTAGCGATTCTAACCAGGTAGATGACATCCCTAGCGTATCAAATTTCAACAATTCGCGCATGGCTTCGGCAAGTCCTTTCTTCGTAGTATTTTCTATAATTTCTCCTAGTAAGATATATCCCGTATCGCTGTAGTGGTGGGCTTCTCCTGGCAATCCATGAGGCGCTCCATGATCCATAGCCCATTGTATTTGCTCAGTACGGGTCCATCGTTTTGTAGGATCTTTAGCAGCTTCGTTGATATAGTCCATATTTCCTTCCGCATAGTCAAAAAGACCGCTGGTATGCATCATACACTGCTTCAGCGTTATTTTATAGGGATCATAGCCTCCTTTTTCAAGAATGTCAATATGCGCTTTAGAAATATAATCCGTGATAGGAGCATCTATATTCACGCGTCCTTTTTCGCGTAAGCGTAATATACTTGTCGCCACAAAGGTTTTTGTTAAACTCGCAATTCTAAAAGGCTGATCGGCAGCGAGAAGGGTTTCTTTGGTGGTGCTATCATAGCCAGAAGCACCCGAAAAATCAATCCCTAATTGTGGCGAAATCACCGTGAGGGAGATGCCAACGGCACTGGTTTCAGGGGTATTTCCTTCTTCCTGTAGGATGCGTGTAAGCACCTCATCTGGTGACCCTTTATAATCTACTGTTGCTTTTTGGCTCTTGCAGCTTAAAAGGCATATAGCCAAACATAAAACGTAATATCTGATTGTCATTTTATTATTTTTTTGCAAAGGTTACGCTTTCGCGAAAGCTACCATTGTAAAAATTCGTCATGAATAGTGTGGACGAACTTGTATAAACGAAGGTGTTTGCAATAATTGGGCGGGTGTAAAGGAGGTATATCGCTTGACTTCTTTGATAAAATGGCTTTGATCGTAGTATCCATATTTTTCTATATAATGCTGCCAATCTGCATTTTGTGTAGTACATAACTCACGTACCGCTTGTTTATAACGTTGCAACGATTGAAACTTTTTAGGCGTTAACCCCGTGTCTCTTTTAAAATGCCGTTCTAAAGTAGAATACGAATAATTGGTGGCTTCCATAATGGTTTTAAGGTCACAATTCGGGCTGATCTCCTGAGCCATTTCGACCACAAACCCTTCGCGTTCTTTTTGGTAATGCGTATGTAACCACTGATCTAACTCCGTAGCAATTTCTGAAGCAGGAAGTCCTTTTAAATGAGCTATAAAAGATGCTATATTCGTGTCAAATACATCAGCAGCATACGCCACGGAATCTTTCATTAGGGCATCCGTTTTCTGGTTCATAAAGGGTTTTAAGGAAGACAGGCCTCTGGATTTGAACTTAATAATGATGCAGGATTTGAGATGCGTTAAATCCATCACGACTTCTTTATGAAGAAAGCTAAATAACTGACTTTTAGTAGACGAGTATCGCTTCCCCATATAATCAATGGTGTAATATCCATCTAAAACCATAAGCATATCGGGCGTAATTCCAGGATAGGCATATAAAGATGGATTACCATGAAATAACTGAGAGATATCATCAATAATCCAATAGTGATCTATATGGCGTTGTAGTTCTGGAATTTGAGGCTCAAACAACATGGTGATGGTTTCTGTGTACTAAAATAGACGCTTTTTGTAGTATTTTGTGACA
>CAYGQJ010000032.1:0-26848 GCA_964351845.1 uncultured Flavobacteriaceae bacterium
CTATAAACTCTAAAATCCTTGGTTTTAATAGATCTGGTCGTCCCCATGCAATTTCATGACCTTTATGCGGTATTGTGATGATCTTTATATCTGGAAAAACCTCTTTGGTATAATCTACATTCTCATAAGGCACAATATCATCTATATCCCCATGAATGTGTAATACTGGAACTGTTACTTTATTCCAATCATCTGCTATCAAAGCAAGTTCTTGTGCATGCACTGTCTTTTCATCTCCTGCTACGCGATAGCCTGTAGGACACAACCAACGCGTGATCCACCATTGGGTAAATCGAGATTGCCAGATTTTCTTTTCGTTATTGGGATCAATAGCAGGAGAGATCATCACAACCCCTTTGACACGAGGATTCTCATACGCAAGTCTTGCGGCTAGTGGTCCACCATAGGAAGAACCTATCGCAATGACATTGTCAAGCTCATAATAATTCAAAAGCTGACTCATGACTTTAGCTTGTGTCGCTATGGATGTCATCGCATCTCCAAAATTTGAATATCCGTATCCTGGCCTATCTACGGCATGAATCGTCGCTTCTTTTGCAAATGCCGTATCATTCAAATAGCCATTCCAAGCAGATAACGAACTGGGAGAACCGTGAAAAAAGACAATATTTATATCGGTGTCAGATTGTTTGATATGTTGTACACGGATTTTTAAATCCAGGTTATCAATCTCAAAATAACTGATTTCTGTAGGGATCTCTTTTTTGGCAAAATACGCTTGAATCTCTGCATCGTTAGATCGCCATTGTAAGACGGTACAGGAAGAAAGGCTCAATAAGAGTAACGATACAACAAGTAGTAAACCGCGTACCATATTATATCCCATTAAGAATCGCAGCTGCTTTCTCCAACGTTTCATCTGTCTTAGCAAAACAGAATCGTAACATCTTAAAATCTTCTTGATCTAGATTAAATACAGAAGTTGGGATCGAAGCAATGCCTTTCTCTTTAATAAGCCTTTCGGCGAAAAGAACATCGTTCTCTGTTGTAATCTCGCTATACTCCAATAATTGAAAGTAGGTCCCTGAAGAAGGTGTCATATTGAATCTCGAATCCTTGATAAGGTCCAAAAACAAATCTCTTTTACGTTGGTAAAAACTCCCTAATTCCAAATAATGGCTGGGTATTTTTAAATACTGAGCAAATGCTTTTTGCGTAGGGTGATCTACAGAAAAAACAGTAAACTGATGTATTTTTTGAAATTCTTCCATGAGATGCTTAGGCGCTACTGTATAGCCCATTTTCCATCCTGTATTGTGAAATGTCTTCCCAAAAGAGGCTGTAATAAAAGCTCTTTCTGCAAGTTTAGGGTACTTTGCAACACTCTCGTGTGTGACGCCATCAAAAACAATATGTTCATACACCTCATCACTAAGCAATATGATGTTTGTGCCTTCTAAAATGCGTTCTAGCGCGATCATATCTGCTTTTGTCAATACCGTTCCTGTAGGGTTATGCGGGGTATTGATAATCAACATTTTTGTCGCTGGCGTAATGGCTTGTTGAACAACATTCCAATCTACTTTATAATCGGGTGCTTTTAGTTGTATCGGGACTACTTTTCCTCCATGTACACGAATAGCAGGTTCATACGAATCGTAGGCGGGCTTCAATACAATCACTTCGTCGTCTACAGCTACAAAGGCAGCAATCGCTGTATAGAGGGCTTGGGTGGCACCCACGGTTACGGTTACCTCATTTTCTGGATGGTACTCACTTCCGTAAAGCGTATTTAATTTTGATGCGATTTGCTCTCTAAGGCTATATACGCCTTGCATAGGTGCATATTGATTATATCCAGAAGCCATGGCTTCAGTGACCAGTGCATGTAATGCGGGGTCTGTATCAAATCCCGGGAATCCTTGAGAAAGATTAATCGCTTGATGTTGTTGAGCCATCTGGCCCATGACACTAAAAATAGAAGAGGCTACATTAGGTAATTTTGAAGTGTATTTCATGGTATATATCTTTCTTCTGTAGCGTATAGAAGATCTACATCTACAGTGGGGTCTGATTTAAGGTCTAATGTCCTTTGCTGCTTTTTCTAATTCTTGGTACCAAGCCTCTCCAAATTTTCGCGTAAGCGCTTCTTTTACAAATTTATACACAGGCACTTGCAATTCTTTTCCTAAGGTACACGCATCATCACAAATAGGCCATTTGTGGTAATTTACAGCCGAAAATGAGCTATATTTCTGTACCCTAACAGGATATAAATGACACGATATAGGTTTTCTGAAATCTACCTTTCCTGCGTTATACGCATCTTCAATCCCGCAACTCGCAATGCCTTTATCGGTGAAAGTCACATAGGCACACTCAGCGCCATTGACTAAGGTGGTTTCAAGTTCTCCTACCTCTGTTATAACGGAGGTCCCCTGTGCTTCTATAGCTGCAATGCCTTCGGGTCTTAGGAAGGGTTTTACGTCTTCGTAAATATTCTTGAGTATTTGGACTTCGTCTTCTTCAAGAGGTGCACCTGCTTCTCCAGCAATACAACACTCTCCTTTACAAGCACTGAGATTACAAACAAAATCTTTTTCTACGATTTGTTCGGAGACGATGGTATTTTTAAGCTGAAACATAGCACAAAGATACCTCGAAAGTATGAGCTATAAAATAGGGCTGCAAAGATTTAAGATCACATCGTTTACAGAATACTAGGATGGCAATCCTAATAAGACTTTTTTTGGTACGCTTTCGTACTTCGATCAACTCAGCATAAACTTCGCCAATGTCCAAAGCATATACATTTACCTATACTTTACAATAATTTGATATACAATGTATGCGTAAGATCCTGTAATTAATGGTAATTTTGTCGCTCATTTTTGAACGTATTATAAGATGGATTTTAATGTTAAAGAAATAACCGCTGCGACCATGATTTTGTTTGCAGTTATTGACATTGTAGGGAATATTCCTATTGTGATCAAGTTGCGTAAAAAAGCAGGGCACATTCAAAGCGCAAAAGCTTCTATTATTGCCTTAGTCATTATGATTGCTTTTGTTTTTTTAGGAGAACGTATTTTAAACATCATTGGGGTTGAAGTGAATGAATTTGCGGTAGCAGGTTCTTTTATCTTATTTTTTATTGCCTTAGAAATGATCTTAGGGGTGACTTTATTTAAAGATGAGCAGGTAAGTCCTAAAACGGTGACTGTTTTTCCGTTGGCATTCCCCCTACTGGCAGGGCCTGGAAGTCTTACGTCTCTTGTCGCATTGCGTGCAGAATATAAGATCGAGAATATTATTGTAGCGATTTTTATCAATATCATACTGATCTATATTGTCTTAAAAACATCTAGACATATTGAAAAGTTTATGGGTAAAAACGGAATTATTATTATTCAAAAAGTTTTTGGCGTAATTTTGCTAGCCATTGCAGTAAAGTTATTTACTTCAAATATTCAAGAATTATTTAAATAGAAACTATGCGTATTGCTATCCCAACATTTATTGTACTTGCAGCATTATTACTTATTTACAATATCACACAGATTAATTTTAATGCCCCACTTCAAGGTGAGAGCACTGTTGCGCTTATTGGTGTAATTGGAAGCACGTGCGCAATTGTACTCCTTTTAATCTTACTCGTGTCTAGAAAAATTGCAAAGAAAGAAAAAGAGCATAAGCGTGCTCTTTAAGCGATTGGAGTAAATAAGTATCTATTAAAATAAATAGATAAGTTCTGGTTTGTAGATTTCTAAGCCTACGCCTACAACGAGTGTTATAATGGCTAGGATTGTAAATAATTTGTGTAATTTCTGGTAGAGTAAATTGCGTCTTAATTTTTGCTTAAGCTTATCATCATCTAGCTTATTCATCTCTTCTATTACTGTTTCTGCTGAGAGATAAAACGGACTTACAGAGATTCCGTTTGAGATAAATAACTTTGCACTGTTATCTAGTAATCTAAATATAACAGCAATAATAAATACGAATACAGATGCAATTATAACCATAATAATAGTTCCCCTAATCGGCGCTTAGGCTTATGATTTTTCGGATAATCGCATCATCTTGATTAACCATTTGTTCAAAAGCATTGTCGCCAAAGAGCTGTTTTGCCATAGTGGCTTTAAGATAGTTTTTATAAACTTTCCTATATTTTTTTGCTCTTAGATTAATTCCCCTTAATTGGGCGTAAGATATAAAATCTTCTACAATTGTATCAGATATCACAATGTCATTTTGAAATTCTTCTAAAGAAAGGGCATTATAATAGGAACGATCATTTTCTAATTGTTCAAAAATAAACATTTGCATATATCTAGATCTCAATGAATAGTTGAGATATTCTATTTCATAATCTATGTTTTTAGGAACAAATACATCCGGAATAATGCCTCCTCCTCCGTATACTATTTTCCCTAGAGGTGTTTTAAATTTAAGAGAATCTGCGACCTTAATGCTATCTGCACTGCGAAGCTCTCCATTTTGATAACGTTCTTGGTAATCTTCAAAATAATCTTTATTTCCTAATTCATAGGGCTTTTGAATAGATCTTCCTGTAGGTGTATAATACCTAGCAATGGTAAGTCTGACAGCACTACCATCTCCTAATGACATCTCTCTTTGTACAAGTCCTTTGCCAAAAGAGCGTCTTCCTACGATGAGTCCTTTATCATTATCTTGTAAGGCTCCAGCGACAATCTCACTAGCAGAAGCTGAGTTTTCATTAATCAGAATAAAAACCTCTCCGTCTTCAAAAATCCCTCCTCGCTTTGAGTAGGTTTCATTGATCTTTCCTGTCTTATTTTTTGTAAATAAAATAAGTTTATTTTTCTTTAAAAACTCATCTGCTATAGCCTCTGCACTTGAAACATAGCCGCCTGGGTTGTCTCTTAAATCAAGCGCTAATTGTGTAGCACCATCGCGTTTAAGTGCTTTGAGTGCCTTCATAAACTCATCGTATGTCGTTTCGGCAAATCTATTAATCTTGATATATCCCAATTGGTCTGTGAGCATATAACTTGCCACCACACTTGAAATAGGAACAATGTCTCTTTTTACACGATAAGAAAGAAGCTCGCTTTCTCCTTGTCTTTTTATTTTAAGATTGACAGAGGTATTGACGCGTCCTTTTAGGATTTTGGATAATGAGTCATCGCTCATCGCTTGTCCAAAAAGAGGAATATTATCTGCAGATATGATACGATCACCTCCACGTATGCCTGCTTGATCACTGGGGCCACCAACAATCGCTTGTATGACAGTAATAGAATCTTTGTAAGGATAAAAACGAACCCCTATGCCTACAAAGTCACCCTTCATGTTTTCTTCAATTTCTTTTAACTCTTCTGGTGGAATATAGGTAGAGTGTGGATCGAGATGATCTAAAATCCCGTTAACGGTAACGTCTACAATACTATCTGTATCAACAGTATCTACGTACTCGTAGTCTATGTAATCTATAAGTTTATTGAGTTTTTCTTTCTTTTTATTTGTGCCAAAAAAAGCCGTGTCTGTTGAAGATCCAAAATTCAGAAAGCTCCCTAAAACAATCCCAAAAACGATGCCTATACTAAAGAGGAAGGGTATATATTTTTTTTTCAATTTCATTAATCTTCTAAATTTGAAAGATGTACTATCTCAACGCCTGCTTTCTCTAAAAATTTGATCCCGCTTTGATCTTTATAGCCTTCCTTAAAAACCACCCGTTTAATACCAGCTTGGTGAATCAATTTACTACACTCCTTACACGGGCTTAACGTAATATATAATGTGGCTCCTTTACATGATTGTGTAGACGACGCTACTTTTAAGATAGCGTTTGCTTCGGCATGTAGCACATACCATTTTGTATATCCTTCCTCATCTTCGCAAAAATTTTCAAAGCCTGTAGGCGTTCCATTATAGCCGTCTGATATAATCATTTTATCCTTCACTATAATAGCGCCTACTTGTTTGCGCTCACAATAGGAAAGTTTTCCCCATTCTCGAGCCATTCTTAAATAAGCGATATCGTATTTGTGTTGCTTTAAAGCCATGTATTTTTAAGTGAAGAGTACGCTTTCGCGAAAGCGTATATATTCCAAAACTAATTTATAACCACTAATGTAAGTGCCTATTGTGGGATACGCAACCGATTATTAAATATTTAACGCAATTAATGCATTTCTAAAGATAGGAATCGCAACTCCTATGACGATAGCAGAAATAACCATTACCCAATCTCTTATTGAAAAACGGAATATAAACTGCCCTATAAAACTAACGGTTAATACTAAAAGTACAATGATAATTTGTGACGCTTCTATGCCTAAAGTGTACTCTAATAATGGAAGAAATTTACTGTCTGTGCTAGCCGTCATCATCTTGAAATAGGTAGAAAATCCAAATCCGTGAATAAGGCCAAAAAATAAGGTGACAATAAGGTAGACACCTACCTGTTCTTTACGCCCTTTTTTACCGGCTGTAAAAATATTATATAAAGCTGTAATTAAAATGGTTACAGGGATTAAAAATTCAATAAGTGTGGTGTTAATTTTTACCACTCCATAGGCTGCTAAGCTCAATGATATGGTATGCCCTATGGTAAATACAGTGACTAATGATAAGAGTCTTTTCCAGTTGGAAAAAGTATAAGGAACCGTTAGTACAATAATAAATAAGATATGATCATACGCATTCCAATCGAGTACATGAAAAAGTCCTTCTTTAAAATAAAACCAAAAAGTGTCCATCAAAAATATATTAGGGGGGTTTTTCAAATGTACAAATTAAAATTGATGCAATAATAGCTATATTTGTTGCTTAATTTTAAAGATAAAAATATGTCTATTTCAGATTTATACGATAGTGGTTTTCGGAAGCGTAATGAAGATCATTTTGCAGCAATGGTTCGTGTGGCTATGAGTGATGCTATCATTACTGAAGATGAAAAAAAATTCCTAGATAGAACGGCTCGTAATCTTGATATCTCAGAAGAAGATTACAAGGCAATTTTAAAAGATTACAGTTCTCATAAAGTCAATCCTCCTATTTCTTATGACAATCGTCTAGAGCGTCTTTTTGACTTAGGAAGAATGGTCTATGCAGATCATGAACTTGGAGATAAGCAGGTGGTGATGCTAGAGAGGCTCGCTGTAGGGTTAGGCTTTACAACAAACAATGTAAAATACATTGTAGATAAAGCACTATCTCTTGTAGAAGGAGGTGTAGATTTAGATACTTTCAAAGAGGAAATCAAATTAATGAATCGTTAGTCAACGAATTACCATTTCAATAAAAAAGCGACAATGATGTCGCTTTTTTATTTACTTTGTTTTCTTGTTTTTATATCGGTTCAATAATCGATCTATTGTTTTAAATAATAAATCGGCATCTACGGGTTTGGTTAGATATGCATTCATACCACTTTCTTTTGCCGCTTCTTTTTCTTCATCAGTTGTTCTTGCTGTTAGCGCAATAATAGGAATTTTCTTTATTTTTTTATCTACGTGACCTCGTATTCTTAAAGTGGTATCATATCCGTCCATGACAGGCATTGATAAATCCATTAAAATAAGGTCATATGGGTATTTTTCAAGAAAAAGCACCACTTGCTCTCCGTTCTTGGCAATATCTAAACTGTAATTTCCTTCATCTGTAAATAATCGCATCATAAGAAGTTGATTCACTTCTATATCTTCTCCTAATAGGATACGGTATTTTTTCTTTTTAACTCCTCCACTCGTCTTCTCAGATTTTTTAACTCTTTGTATTTCTTTATCTTCTTTTTGATCGTGAGAAACTCCTAAAGAAACTGTGAATTTAAAAGAAGACCCTTCTTGTTCTCTACTCGTTACTTCGAGATCACTCTCCATAAGTTGAGTAAGTTGCTTTACAATACTAAGCCCTAATCCAGAACCTCCAAATAAACCACGCTTTTCTAGTTGTGTAAAACTTTCAAAGATGGTGGTAAGATGCTCTTTAGGGATTCCTATTCCTGTGTCTATAATCTCAAAGGTTACAGGAATACGACGCATGTTACGAGAAGAGGTTGATATACGTAATGTAATGGCCCCTTGATGTGTGAATTTTAACGCATTTTCAAGTAGGTTAACCAAGATTTGATTAAGTCTCAATTGATCCCCAATTAGAAATTTTGGAAGATTATCTCCTATGTCTGTAACAAATTGCAATCGTTTTTCAGTGGCTTGTAACTCGTAGGTCTTTACAATGGACTCAATAAATTTTTTGAAATTAAATCGTTTATTTTTAATTTCTAATCGTCCCGCTTCTATTTTAGAAATATCTAGGAGATCATCTACAATAGAAGCAAGATTCTTTGAAGAGTCTTTAACGATTCTTACAATGTCTAATTGTTCTTTATTTAAATTCGTGTTCTCAAGAACACTTAAAAAACCTAATATACTATTAAGAGGTGTCCTAATCTCATGACTAACGTTCGCTAAAAATTTATTTTTAAACCCTCGTTGTACGTTTAGCTCATGATTTAATTCTTGTGTAATATTAAAGTTGATAATAGACTCATTACGTACTTGCTTAATTTGGTGTACTGTTTTATAATGATCTGTAAGGTCTTCAAGAAACAAGAAGGCCTGTCCTTTTTCAAAATCAACTTGAGATCTGATATCAAAAAAACACTTCTTCCCTTTCACTTCCATTTGAACACAATAGAATTTCTGCTCTTTTACATCCTCATCAAATAAGGAAGAAATTACGTGAAAAAAGGGGTGGAAATCAGTAATGTCAGAGCCTTTCTTTATTGAAAATAAGGCGTCATCTGTATCTAAAACCTGATTTGTTTTATCTACGATTAGTATTTGGGTAGTATTCTCTAAAAAATCCTGTCTAAGCTTATCAAGCATTCTCAAGCAATTGTGCTGCTACGTTTTCAAACAGCAATTCAACATTTTCTCCTGTTTTTGCACTGGAAAGATAAGAATGCCTTATGTCTTGAGCTTTTAATTCGTTTACAATAACTTCAGGGTCGACCAAATCCACTTTATTACCGATAATGTGCACAGAAACTTGAGGGAACTTTTCTTTTAGATGATCCAAGTTATATTTTATATCACTATAGGTAACTGGTCTAGAGGCGTCAAAAACATATATAAAACTAGAAGCTCCCATTAAATAGGAAGGTCTATACTTTGTAAAATCATCTGTACCCTCAACGTCCCATATCACTAAGGTGACATTTTCTTTTTTTAGGTGTACCTCTTTCTTCATGATATGAACCCCTATGGTCACCGTATAATTTTCTGAAAAAGTATTTTCTACAAAACGTCTCAGAAGTGAAGATTTCCCTACTCCAAAATGACCTAGTAGTACAATTTTTTTAGATACGCTCATCTGTAAAATATGATTTTAATTTTTTTGTAAATGTTTCTGGATTTTCTAGATCGTTTTTATTAACAACAAATTGTGCAAAATCCAAAAGCACGTCTTCTAGTTTATCTTTATACGCATCATCATAAATACCTGTGATAACTACTGCAATATAATACTTTGAAAAGTTTTGAAGATGAATTGTAAACAATTCATAATCTATTCTTTCTAATTCCATTTCTCCTTTATCATACGCATCTTCAACAAAACTTTTGATGGCGGTTAACATTCCTGCAACCATATCCTCGTCTAGCGTTTGTCTTTTTGCATAATTTGCTTTGAGCAACCCTGATCCTTTTTCAATAATCATAATCTGCTCAATCCTTGCTTTATATTGCTCATGCATCAATGATGCTGCATCAATATCTTCATTCTTTCCTGAGAACCACTTTTTAAAAGAAAATGTTTTATTAAGTCGCTCATTGATATCATCATTGAGTTTTTTAATCTCAGCTTGAACATATTTTTTTATCATTTTACCCATTACAGGGTAGAGTGCTTCGGCTACCGCATCCTGTGATTTTTTAATCTCAGTTTTAAGTGTTTCTGTAATTACAGGCCCTAACGTTTTAGGCATCTTCTGGACAAAGTCGTCCATACGATCATCGAGTATTGGAGTCACTCGATCTACAAGCTGTTCTTGTTGTGATTCTAATTCTTGAATTTTAAGCACTAGACTTTGATCAAACTCACGTTCTTCCGTAAGTAAGATTTCTTTTAAAATCTCAAGTCTTTCCTTAGAGTCCATAACAGAAATTCGTTAGAACTATTAAGATTTTATACTCTCGCCTAACTTTATAAGTAAATTGCCTAATTGTGATTTGTCTACTTTTTTCTTATCTAGAGACGCAGCCTTATCATTTAATGATTCCTCTAGATCTGATATACGAATATTGACATCTGTACTTAGATTATCAATAGCAGTCATAATTTCTTTACGTGTATCATCAATGTAGTCTGACAGCTCTTGACGCCTATTCTCCAGCTCCTTTTTTAACGTGTCAAACTCTTGGCTGTATTCAGCCATGTTTTCTCCAAAAATAAGCTGCTTAATCGCATCAATTTTAGAATTGGCTTCCAATTGGCTTTGATTGCTCTGCTCTTTACTTCCTTTAGACATAATTTAATCAGGGATTGGTTGCTATATAGCAAAAACAAATATATAAAAAATGCCGACAAGCGCCTACATATGTAGAGATTATAATGATTCAGCCATAAATTCTTCGGCTTTTTCTACCATTTTTTTACTTCCACAAAAGAAAGGAACCCGTTCATGTAGTTCTTTGGGTTGTAGGTCTAATATAGAGGTATAGCCATCGCTTGCCTTCCCTCCTGCTTGCTCTGTGATGAATGCCATAGGATTACATTCATACAATAATCTGAGCTTCCCTTTTGCATTTAAAGAGCTTTTTGGGTACATATAAATACCCCCTTTTATCATATTACGGTGTATGTCTGAAACCAAAGAACCAATATATCTAGAGGTATATGGGCGATTTTCAGATTCTTCTTGACAGTATTTGATATAATTTTTTACTCCTTGTGGAAAATGCGTGTAGTTTCCTTCATTTACAGAATAAATAGTTCCTTCTTCTGGAAACTTCATATTAGGATGAGATAAGTAAAAGGTTCCAATAGCTGGGTTTAATGTAAATCCATTAACACCATGACCTGTCGTATACACTAGCATAGTACTCGTCCCGTAGATAATATATCCCGCAGCGACTTGATTACGTCCTGGTTGTAAAAAATCTTCTATCGTTACAGGACTTCCAGCCGGAGTAACCCTTCTGTAAATTGAAAAAATAGTCCCTACAGAAACATTAACATCAATATTTGAAGAACCGTCCAAAGGATCCATAAGGATCACATATTTGTTTTTATGATCATCATTATGGCCTTCTACGGTAATAAAATCGTCGTTTTCTTCACTTCCAATACCACAAACAATTTCTCTGTTTTTCAACGTTTTGATAAAGGCCTCATTGGCAATAACATCTAGTTTTTGCTGATCTTCCCCTTGTATGTTGGTGTCTCCTGCTTCGCCTAAAATATCAACAAGTCCCGCTTTATTAACTTGATGATTCACCACTTTTGCGGCCAATCGAATGGCGTTGATCAATCGAGACAACTCCCCTGAGGAGTATTTGAATTCTGACTGATTTTCAATAATAAACTCTCCTAATGTTTGATTTTTACGAGCCATGTGGTATGTGTAGGTTATTTTTTTGCAAAAATATTCAAAAAAAACACCATAACTATAACGATTTCGTATTCTTTTATTCAGGAAGGTATCTTGGCTTTTTATTTTTAACCGAAAATGAGTTAAAATGTGTTCAGATGAGATTATTCCTGAAAGGCACCGTGTTGCTACGCAATAGATGAAATTAGGAGTAGATGTAATCCGTTTTTAAGGAAATAGAAAAAGTCAAGACGAGTTCTCTATATATTTTTTACTTTCGCTATGTTAGATTAGATTTCCTATGAACCATACGATTCGCAAGGCGCAAGCCGAAGATATGCCAGCCGTTTTAGCGCTTATCACCGAGCTCGCCGTTTTTGAAAAAGAACCAAACGCTGTCCAGATATCTGTTGACACATTGATCACCCATGGAACCGGACCAAACCCTTTGTTTACTTGCTTTGTAGCAGAAGACAAAGAAAAAATTGTCGGAATGGCATTGGTCTATTATAGATTCTCTACTTGGGAAGGTAAGTCCTTACACCTTGAAGATCTTATTATTTCAGAAAGTTACAGAGGAAAAGGATATGGCAAAGCATTATATAATCAAGTAATGCGTTATGCAGTATCAAAAGGCGTAAACAGAGTGGAGTGGGTCGTGTTAGATTGGAATACACCCGCCATCAATTTTTATGAAAATAGCGGTGCACTTTTATTAAAAGATTGGCATCTTGTTCAAATGAACAAGGAACGACTACAAAAATATATACATTCAATAGCATAACAATCAACCGTTTTATTGATAAAAATATACCTTAGGAATATATACTTTATACGCTTTCGCGAAAGCGTATACAAAAAATTAGGAATACCTAAACTGCCTCGGGGCAAGCCTCGGAGCATTTAATTCTCGATTATGGAGTAAATTTGTTCTTTTGATACATTTTTATCACATATCATAAAAGACGATATACAAAATGCAAGTATTCAAATTTGGGGGAGCTTCCGTAAAGGATGCAGATAGCGTAAAAAACATCCTTAGGGTTTTACAAAAAACAGGCATTGACAATAAACTTATTGTGGTATCTGCCATGGGAAAAACCACCAATGCATTAGAAAAGGTAATACACGCATACTTTACACATAAAAAGGACCTCCCCATGACTATAGAGGCATCCTACACCTACCATTTTACGATTCTTTCTGATCTTTTTGCTAGTCATCATCCTATTTTTGAAACCATACAGACACTATTTGAAAATTTAAAAAGCTTCCTTGAACGTAATAAATCGCCTAATTACGATTTTGTATATGATCAAGTTATCTGCTATGGTGAGCTTATTGCTACACGAATTATTAGCGCTTTTCTTTCTGAAAATCATATCAAAAACACCTGGATTGATGCGCGTGAACTTATAAAAACAGATACACGTTATAGAGATGCTCACGTAGATTGGGATACGACTCAAAAAAACATTCAAAGTGCCATTCAAAAAGAAGGTGTTTTTATCACACAGGGTTTTATTGCTTCAGAAGAAAATAATTTCACAACAACACTCGGACGAGAAGGAAGTGATTATACAGGCGCTATTTTTGCCTATTGCCTGAATGCAGAAAATCTTACCATATGGAAAGACGTGCCTGGCGTTTTAAATGGAGATCCTAGAGAATTTAAAAACACCCAATTACTAAAACGCATATCCTATAACGAAGCTATTGAAATGGCATTTTATGGTGCCTCTGTGATACACCCAAAAACGCTCCAGCCATTACAGAGAAAAGAAATTCCACTTTACGTAAAATCATTTGTTACTCCTGAAGATCCAGGGACATTTATTGGAAAAGGAATCGCACTTGATCCTATGGTTGCTTGTTACATTTTGAAGAAAAACCAAATCCTGATCTCGTTATCATCTATAGATTTTAATTTTATTATGGAAGCGCATATAAGTGATATTTTCAGCTTATTACATCGTTACAAAATGAAAGTAACCATGATGCAAAACTCCGCTATTAGTTTTTCAGTATGTGTAGAGAATAAATTCAATACGCTTGATGCATTACTTAAAAAACTAAGAGCAAATTACAAAGTGCGTTGGAACGAGCATGTTACGCTACTTACCGCAAGACATGCTGCTCACAATGAAACAAATCAACTTTTGCAAGGTCGGAAAGTGCTTTTAAAGCAAGAAAACAGAACTGTTACTCAGTATGTATTAAAAGAAGAGTAAGTATTGTATATTTGATCCCTTAGTCGAAACGGTTAATTCATGAGTTTAGTCACCGCAAAAGAAGTTGCACAAGCGATAAAAGTCGATAAATTCGGCTTTTTTGGCACTTTTTTAGGTTGGTCACTTATGAAAACACTTAAAATCTCAAGTTTAAATAAAATCTATGATCGCAATAAACACCTCAACGATCTTGATTTTTTAAACGCTCTTTTAGATGAATTTAAAATCAAATTTGAGATTCCAGAAGAAGATCTTAAACGACTCCCTAAAACAGGTGCGTATATCACGATTTCAAATCATCCACTAGGAGGGATTGATGGGATATTACTGCTTAAACTCATGCTAGAACAGCGTGAAGATTTCAAAATTATAGCCAACTTCCTATTGCACCGCATCGATCCTTTAAAGCCCTATGTGATGCCCGTAAATCCTTTTGAGGATCGGAAAGATGTAAAATCAAGTATCGCTGGGTTTAAAAATGCCCTTTTACACCTTCAAGAAGGGTCGCCTTTGGGTATTTTCCCTGCAGGGGAAGTATCTACCTATAAAGATGATAAGCTCATCATTGATAAACCTTGGGAAGAAGCTGCCATCAAACTGATTAAAAAAGCAGAAGTCCCTATCGTACCTATCTATTTTCACGCAAAAAATAGTAGGCTTTTCTATCAGTTATCACGCATCAGTAGTACGCTACGAACTGCCAAACTACCCAGTGAATTACTCACTCAGAAAAATCGTGTTATTAAAGTTCGCATAGGAAATCCGATACAGGTTAAAGCACAAAAAGAGTATACAGATCTCCCTAATTTTACAGAGTTCCTCCGTAAGAAAACATACATGCTTGCCAAATCCTTTGAGACAAAAAGTCGTTTGGGCAACATACCGCAAACCCTAAAAGTTCCTAAAGAACCCAAAGAAATAGCCGTCTCCATAAGCAGTGATTTAATCTTTAAAGAGATTGATGAATTACGCAAGAATGACCGTCGTTTATTACAGTCTAAAAACTATGAGGTTTTTCTTGCTCCAGCAGATGAGATGCCTGATACACTTCAAGAAATAGGCCGCTTGCGCGAAATCACATTCAGAGCCATCGGAGAAGGGACTAACGAGGCTATAGATCTAGATAAATTTGATCGCTACTACCATCACATGTTTTTATGGGATAGTACCGCTCAAAAAATTGCCGGTGCTTATCGTATGGGACTCGGTTCAGAAATATTTAAAAAATACGGTATTGATGGTTTTTATTTGCAAGACCTCTTCCGTTTTGATACAGAACTACACACCATGATGAGTCAGAGTATTGAGATGGGACGTGCCTTTATCATCAAAGAATACCAACAAAAACCAATGCCACTATTCCTATTATGGAAAGGGATTGTACACACCACTTTACGTTTTCCAGAACATAAATACCTCATTGGAGGGGTAAGTATTTCTAATCAATTTTCAAATTTTTCAAAATCACTGATGATTGAGTTTATGAAATCTCATTACTATGATCCCTATATAGCACAATACATTCGTCCTAAAAAGGAGTTTAAAGTACGCCTTAAAGATGCCGATAAAGAATTTGTTTTTGACGAAAGCGCCGCCGACCTCAATAAATTTGACAAGCTCATAGATGAAGTTGAGCCAGGTTCACTTAGACTTCCTGTACTGATTAAAAAATACATAAAACAAAATGCAAAAGTAATTGCATTTAATGTAGACCCTTTATTCAATAATGCCATAGATGGTCTCATGTACATACGTATTGCAGATCTTCCTGAAAGCACAGTAAAACCTGTAATGGAAGAGTTTCAAGCTGAGCTCGAAAAAAAATATGGTCAGAAAACCCAAGAGGAGGAGTAATCCTTAACACATCACCTCACCCTTATTGTAATGATACTAAGTACGCTTTCGCGAACCTGCCTCGCCGGCAGGCAGGAGCGTATACATCTACATAACTAGTTTTTATACAGTGCTTTTGCAGCAGCCTCATACTTATCTCCAGCGGTCCATGTTGGTGTCACTGGATCATTTCCTATAGAACGACCCGCAAGTACATACGCACTAAAAAATTTAAATAAGTAATCGTAATCCAACGTGTCTGCTTCATCTCCTGGTCTATGGTAATACTTGGTAACATCTCCATTAAAAGCCGTAAACCCTAAAGAAAATGTAGGTGAAGGAATTCCTTTTTTAGCAAAATTCACATTGTCGCTTCTATCAAAAAGACCTTGTTCGGGAGCAGGATCATCAACCGCTGTTAATCCAAAAGCAGTCGCTGCATCTTTGATGTGTTGCGCTGCCGTCGTTCTTGGTAATCCAACAATAGTCACTAGTGATGTATCATTATAGCCCGCATTATCACTATTAAAACAATAGACCATTTGCTTAAGAGGCACTACAGGATTCTCCACATAAAAAGAACTTCCTAGTAATCCTTTTTCTTCTCCCGTAAATAAAATAAATAACGCCGATCGCTTTGTTGGATATTTTGCAAGGTTTTCTGCCATACTAAGTGCCGTTGTCGTTCCTACAGCATTATCACGAGCGCCATTATAGATAGTGTCTCCAGTCGCATCTGGCGTGCCTATTCCTACATGATCATAGTGTGCTGAATAAATAATATATTCCTCTTTAAGCTTCGGGTCTGTTCCTTCTACGACGCCTATGATATTTTGAGATTTTACGATCTCTTCTTTTGGAGCACTCATACTAATGGCAATAGCTATAGGTGTCTCTTTTTTTAGGCCATTAGCCATGGTGTTTTCTTTGTCTAATACCCATATATAAGGCATAGTCCCTTTTTTGTCTTCCTTTTTAACAACTCCAAGAGAGGATCCATTAAAATTATGCTCTATAAAGCCCCACATTTGGTCTTCAGTATTCATTAACTCAATAACAGCGACAGCACCATGTACTTTTGCTAATTCTTTTTTCTGATCTAATAGTCCAAAAGCAGCACGCGCATCTTTTGCCTCTGCACTACCCCCTTTTACAATAATAACCTTTCCATCGACAGTGACACCTTTATAATCTGGCTCTAATCCGTACCCTAGATATACAGCACCTTTGGAAAAATCAATAGCTGCTGCTTCTAACAGAGCGTAGTCTTTTATTGTCGTCTCATTAATAGAAAGACGAACATTGGAAGGAGGAGATTTTTTATAAAGTGCTACTTCTTGATAATAATCACCCGTTTTAGGATTGGGTTGTACGCCATAACTGCGTAATTCATTTGCTAGGTATGAAGCGGCTATTTTATTTTCAGGAGTCCCCGTTTCTCTACCTTTTAATGAATCACTGGCTAAGAAGTAAATATGCTCTTCAATGTTTGATTTACGCACCGTTTCTTGGACTTTGTCTTTATCGTTTTGTCCAAGCATTGTAAAGGCACTTAAGAATGCTACTACTAGGAATACTGATTTTTTCATGTCTCGTTATTTGTGCTTTAAAAATAGGCATTCTAGATCATATAGGATATGTTATAATTTATTTGACCATTTAGTTACTTATCTCTAACTTTAATTTTTCCTAACTACCTGATTAGATTGATATGAAACAAGCCACTACCATCGATGAAGTAATCTCAATACTAGAAGACATTATTACTACAGAAGTTACAGAAAATAGCAATCTTGCTTTTTTTCCTATCCTTTACAAAAAAGTAACCCAACGTATCAAAGAAGGAATTGCTCAAAAAGAGTTTGATGACAATCCAAGAATGGAGCGCCTTGATGTCATTTTTGCCAATAGATATCTAGCTGCGTATTTTGCCTATAAAGAGGATCAAAAGCCTTCTATATCATGGGAAAATGCTTTTCTAGCTGCCAAAGACCAAAAGCTCCTCATCTTGCAACACCTACTTTTAGGAATCAATGCACATATCAATCTAGATTTGGGTATTGCAGTTTCAGAAACGATCGGACCTCAAGGAGATTTACAAAATATACACGATGATTTTAATAAAATCAATGCCATTCTAGCTAGTATGGTCGACGGGGTGCAACAAAAAATTGGTCGTGTCTCCCCCTTCTTTTACTTATTAGATAAAGTCGCCGATGGTAAAGAAGACCTCATCGCTACGTTTAGCATCAATATTGCACGTGATGAAGCCTGGCTATTTGCCAATGAGTACCATAACGCAACAGATAAAGAAGCCATTTTTTCAAAACGTGATATTTCGATAGGAAACATAGCCCTCAAACTATCTACTACAAAAAGCAGAATTTTACGCTGGGTGATCAAATTTATACGCTGGTTCGAACGTAAAAATGTAGCACAAGTCGCAGAGGTTTTAAGTAGTTAATACGCTTAGTTCGCTTTCGCGAAAGCGAACTTCTGAGATCTCCAACATATTTATTACTAATTATTAACGCAAAAAACCACCCAACAAATCGCTGAGTGGCTTTATGATATTATAAGTTAATCTGTTAGTCTTTCAACTCTTTCTCATCACTAATGGACGAAGTATCTCTGTTTTTTACGTATGTATCCAACCATTGGTCTTGTTCCCACAAAAGGTGAAGTATCGACTCCTTCGCACGATACCCATGACTTTCTTTAGGGAGCATGACAAGCCTTGCTGTAGCCCCTAGACCCTTAAGTGCATTAAAATAACGCTCGCTCTGTAAAGGATACGTTCCTGAATTATTATCTGCAACCCCATGCACGAGAAGTAACGGAGTTTTCATTTTGTCTGCATGCATAAATGGAGACATATTGTAATATACATCTGGTGCTTCCCAATAGCTACGCTCTTCGCTTTGGAAACCAAACGGGGTAAGTGTTCTATTATAAGCCCCACTCCGTGCTATCCCAGCAGCAAATAGATTGGAATGGGAAAGTAAATTCGCGGTCATAAATGCTCCGTAGGAGTGTCCTCCTACCCCTACGCGATTACGATCTATATACCCTAAGGCATCTACCGCATCAATGGCTGCTTTCCCGTTGGCTACTAATTGTTTTCTAAAACTATCATTAGGCTCTTCATCGCCTTCTCCTACAATTGGGAACGATGCATCATCTAAGACCACATAGCCACGAGTGACCCAATAAATCATAGACCCATAATACAAATAGGTGAATTCGTTCTTATTCTTAGTGGATTGTGCCGCACTGCTTTTATCTTTAAACTCTTCTGGATATGCCCATAAAATCATAGGCATTTTTTCTTTCTTTTCCTTATCATATCCAACAGGCAGGTACATGGTTCCTGAAAGTTCTAAACCATCATCACGCTTATAGGTAATCACTTCTTTATGCACATTTTGAATACTTGCAAAAGGATTTTCAAAATCTGTAATCTGTGTAAGCTTGTCTTTTTTAATATTACGTAAGTAATAATTAGGATATTCTGTAGGAGATTCGATACGCACTAAAATCTCTCCTTTTTTCATATCGATAGCGCTTTGTAAATTTTCTAGCTTATCAGTATATGAAGATTCATACAGGCGTTTTGTTTTTCCAGTTTTTAGATTCATTGCATCTATAAACGGAAATTGTCCTTTCTTACTATACCCATCGCCCATTAAGAAAAGTTCATTATTATCAATGGTGAGGACGTTACGTCCAAACTCATTTTCGTGTGTCACAAAATTACCCGGATCACTATAGACATCTTGATAATTACGATCTGTAATAATCTTTCCTGTATTGGTAGCACTTGAAGGATTAAAAAGATATGTTTTTGTATTTCGGGTGTTCCACCAATAATCGTATGCTAGGGCAGTTTGGTCATTTCCCCACTGGATACCGCTAAAACGTCCTACCGTTTGTAGTACTTTTTGAGGCGCCTTTGTAAAAGGGGCTTCTTGCATATACACCTGATCGCGGTAAGCTACATCTACTTCAGGATCTCCATTATCCAATACCTCTGCCCAAACTAGCGTTGCCGGGGCATCTGAACGCCATTGCATGCTTCGTTTTCCTTTACGAGCTGCCATAAATCCTTTAGGCAATTCCTCAATAAGTGGCACTTCATTGATCGTTTTTACGAGGTTTCCGTCTTGATGATAAATAACAGATGTCTGCGGAAAACGACGATAAGGAACGATATAAGAAAACGGTTTTTCTATCGTGGTAATCATCCAATATTTTCCGTCTGGCGATAACGAAACACCACTATACATTGCTGCTTCTTTCCAAGGGGTGATCGTACCGTTTATATCAAGCTTCATAAGGCTAGACGTGGCCAATTGCTCAAAATTAAATACATCATTTGGGTTTTGTAATAAATCCTGATACGTACGGTTTTGTGCTTTTGATCCATCACTTGTAGATATCGTTGGCCCCGTAGGTACTGCTTCTTCCGCATTAATCAGGGCTTTTCTAGCCTCTGGAATGACTTTTACAAGTAAACTATTACCGTCCTTAAACCAGCGTATAGGATTTCCCATATTT
Source organism: uncultured Flavobacteriaceae bacterium (assembly GCA_964351845.1). Classification (GTDB taxonomy): domain Bacteria; phylum Bacteroidota; class Bacteroidia; order Flavobacteriales; family Flavobacteriaceae; genus Dokdonia. The sequence goes on from CAYGQJ010000032.1 coordinate 20,167, forward strand.
GCATTGAGTGGCGGGGTAGCGAGTTTAGAGACTTTGGCTGTCGCCACATCAAGAATCCATACTTCTACCGCATCTTCTACGGTATTGGTAAGTGCCATTTTAGACTCATCTGGCGACCAACTAAAATTACTCAGCTTTGGGTTGTTTGGCAAACCAAGAATAGGTCTTTCCTTTTTCTCTGTAACACTTTTAATTTTTACGTTGTTGAAATAGGTCACACGACTCCCAATATTTGTTTTAGGATTGATCCGAAGTCCGCCGAGACGTAATTCTTTTTCAGAAAGTGAGGCGATATCTTTATAACTATCGCGATACAATAATAACATAGTATTTCCTTCAGAATTCATCACGACACTAGGTGCGAGTGCGACATCTACAAGGTCTAAAATTTCTTTTGGAGGCTTTTGATAATCAAGGTTAATTTGAGCTGTAGCGCTAAAAACAAACAACAAAGCACTCAGTGTGAGCAATATTTTTTTCATTGGATAAGAGTTTTGCTTAAAATTACAGAAAAAGCACCTTAAAAACTGTTAATATTAAATAAGAATACGCTTTCGCGAAAGCGAACTTGTGAGATCTCCCTGACGGTAGGCAGATTCACAACCCTAAGGAGAGCGAAGCGTTAAAACAAAACAAACTACCTTCTAATTGATCGTATTTAAAACTGAAAATAGATAAATTGTTCTCCACTTCCTTGCGCTAGGCAAATCAAAAAGAATAACACGGCCCAACCGATACCTAGTACCCATGACGGGGTTTTAAGGGATACTTCTTTCATAGAGGTGTTGCGCATAAACCAATGACATAAAAAGAGTCCTGTGATGACAATAGCCACTTTTCCTATCTCTGCAATGCCTAAAATTTTATCCCCCTCTGGATTCATAAAAAACATTGAAGCTATCATATCATTTGCGGTTGCAAATTCTTTTGCTCTAAAAAAGACCCAGGTAATATTAACCAAAGTATAGGTGATAAAAGCTAAGAAAATTCCGTTCCAAGCATTGATTTTTATAGGAATTTTATTTTTAAGCATGCGCTCTCCCACCAAGTATATTCCGTGCAAAGCCCCCCAAATCACAAACGTCCAAGCGGCTCCGTGCCATAATCCTCCTAGGAGCATGGTAAGCATCAATGCAACATACATTCTAGTAATCCCGTGACGATTACCTCCCAACGGAATGTATAAATAATCACGTAACCAACTAGATAATGAGATGTGCCACCTACGCCAGAGATCAGAGAAGCCTATAGACGCGTACGGATACCTAAAGTTATCTGGCAATATAATCCCCAGCATTAGAGCGATCCCTATCGCACAGGTCGAGTAGCCTGCAAAGTCAAAAAATATTTGCCCTGAAAAGGCAAGTGTACCCATCCATGCGTCTATCCCGTGAAGGACTTTACCCGCATCAAAAACTTTATCTGATGTACTGGAAAGTAACGCATCGGCTAGCACTACTTTTTGAAACACTCCGATCGTTAATAAAAACAAGCCCCACATAAACTGGTCTGCCGTTGCTTTTTTAGGGGCATAAAACTGAGTGATTAGATCTTTTGCACGCACAATAGGACCTGCCACCAACTGCGGAAAGAATGTGACATACAATGCAAAATCTAAAAACGTACGTGCAGGCTTCCCTTTTCTGTAATACATATCTATCGTATAGGACATGGTCTGGAAGGTGTAAAAAGAAATTCCCATCGGTAAAATAATATCCATAGGAAGTGCCTCATACTCTATGCCCATACCTTGGAGTATGGCTGTAAAATTTTCTAATAAAAAATTACCATACTTAAAAAAACCTAAAAAGCCTAGATTCACTACCATGCTCAATAAGAGCCATCCCTTTCGCTTTCGATTATCTTCTAGCGTGGTTAGTTTCTTACCTGCCGTCCAATCAACGACTGTTGAGATCCAAAGTAAAAGTATGAGTGGTGGATTCCACATTCCATAAAACACATAACTAGATAGTAAGAGCATGCGCTTCTTTGCTGTCCAAGACAATATCTTCGAATAATATAAGGCCAATACAATGATCAGGAAAACCACAAAACTAAGTGAGTTGAATAACATAATTATCGAGTTTTACGGTTAGTGATTTGCTGATCTTCAAGAAGAATTTTCACCAATTCTTTGGTAAAAACCCGTGCATCTGTAGAAAAAAGATGTGATTCTTCTGGACAGGTAAAATCCTTTAATGTGGCATGCTCTTCAAAGTGATATCCTACTTGCCCTGTTTGGGACAAAAATGCATCCCAGTAGTCAGTTTTTGGTATTTTTATTCGTTCTCGTTCTCTATTCCCGCCACTTGAAGGGCATCGCAAGAAGATCACTTTTCCGCCACGCTCTTTAAATTTGGCAAGTAAAGGTTGGTAATAGAGAACTACCGAGTCTAAAACAGGCGCAGGACGTCTATCCCATCCAGCTCCCCATACTTTAATGACTGTATTTGCAAAAGCCGTATCTGTCTTGACTTTTTCAAACATTGTTACGTTACGATCTCCATCTACAAATCCAAAGTTATTGAAAGGCGGGCGGCCTTTAGGGCCTCTATCTCCTATAGAAATCTTATTGACTAGTGTTTTTAAATCAATATCATCTGCCCATTCTTCTTCAGAGGCATTCAAAAATGAAAAAGTGCGTTCTAAGGGAACCGATAGATGATGATTTGCGCGTTGGGCATACGTGCGCTCATAATAATGACGGAGTCTCTTGGTGGGGCGATCCCACATAAATCCTTTGCCTGGTTGACTAAAAAACAACACCGGAGCTACCCCTATAACCACCGTTCCTTTAAAATCGGTCTCTTCAACTATTTCTTTAAAAATGGGCGTAGGTGTCGTTCCATCAGAAGCTAGCATGATAGGACGAACTCCCGTAGCTTCTTCCCATTCATTGAGTTGAATATCAAAATGAACTCTCGAGGAGCCTAATAATATAACATCATCGGAGGTGAGGTGATCTACTTTGGCTCTATGAATCGCCCAAAGTGATTTATTATCATCAAGTTCGGATACATACCCTTGTGATCGAACATACGCTTCCCATACGCCGAGAAAAGCAATGCCAAGAAGTATGGCAATACCTAGTGATTTTTTCAGGTTCATGTGACTGTTATTGGTAACCCAATGACAATACGGGGGAACTTGACTATGGTTTTATTGACAAGGGAATTGTCTGAAAATGGATTGGTTAGTTATTTTCAGCCGTAAATGTATAAAAATAATTAACTCAAAAAACAGGCAATTCCCCTTGTTTTTGTAAGAAAACGCTATGAAAAAGGGAGATTATAGGTGTTCTTGCACAAAATCTTGGCAATACGCTTTGATTTCATTTCTCGCTTTCGCGAAAGCAGCCTCCGTATCTTCTACAGAGCCCACAAACTTAGAGGGATCATAAAAATTATGATGTAATCGTGTGGCATTGGGCGCAGCAATAAACGGGCAGTTTTCATACGCATGATCACACACGGTGATAATAAAATCCCAGTGGATGCCTTCGTACTCTGTTACGTTATTGGACGTATGTGAAGTAATATCTATTCCATCTTTTGCCATCGTGGCTGCAGCTCCAGGGTTAATTCCGTGTGTTTCTATTCCCGCCGAATAGATCGTGGCTTTATCACTTGCCATCACATTTAAATATCCGTGTGCCATCTGACTCCGGCAGCTATTTCCTGTACAAAGTACGAGTATGTTTTTTTTCATAATTAATTCATTTAATATCCGTAAAGGCAGGTATCTTTTTTTAAATCCTCCTTTGCGCTTCTAATTTACTTTAATAGGTCTCGACTGCGCTCGACCAGACAATACAATAAAGAGTATTCAAATTGAACAACTTCTCCTCTCCAGTAACACATTATCATACCAAATGCCATCACGCATTCCAAGTTTCTCTCTGGTTCCTACGACTCTAAAGCCACACTTTTCGTGCAGTTTGATACTTACTGTGTTTTCTGGGAAAATCTTTGCTTGTAGTGTCCAAAAACCTGCATGCTCACTTTCTCTCACAAGATGCTGTAAAAGTTTCTTCCCAATACCCATTCCGTGTGCTTCTGGAGCAATATAGATGGTGACTTCGGCAACGCCGCTATACACGTTTCTTGAAGAAAACGGACTCAATGCACACCAACCTACAACCTTATGATCTGCTTCGGCGACAAAACGACATTGAGCCAAAAACTTTGCATTCCATTGTTCCCAATCTGGCACGTTGGTTTCAAACGTTGCGATCCCAGTTTCCATGCCTGTTTTATAGATTTTCGCGCAAGCGGAATAATCTTCTTTTTGAAATAAACGAATGTGTACTTTAGCTATCATTACATATGATCATAGTTCATGTATCTAAGAACCTTCGACAAGCTCAGGGTGACACTATTAACAACATCCACTCCCTGGAGCGCATCCTCCTACTTGCGCATTGGCTTCTACAGGCACTTCAATACCACAGGTTTCTTTTGCTTTACAATCGGTAGGCTGCCCAGCTAATTTAAGAAGCAAATTGTTCCCGCGTATTTCGTAATCGTTAACATAAAGTTGTGCCGTGTGAAAGTTAGCATTACTATACTCGAAGCGTACTTCTGCATCCATAACGTACGGTTTCATTTGTCCAACTTTAGATAAAATTCCCATCGCTTTATAGGCACTCATAAAGTCTGTTTTACCCAGTTCTCTAGGGTCCTCCCATAGTTGGATGATGGTTTCTTTCCAAGCATCTACCCCTGCACCACAATCTACAGAATCAATGGTGACGTGTTTTACTTCGGTGATATGATAATTGGCTCCTACTAATACGTTAGGCGCATATTCAAATAATAATGATTTGCCTTGGTGCTCATCTAGTATATTTAAGAATTCTTGTGTTTTCATACTATTGTTTTTGCTATTGTTTTTATTTTTTCTATCAATTTTTGGGTATGTATTTCTGTCGTAAATGGATTCATAAACGTGGTGCGCAGCCACATTTCGCCTTTTAATACGGTAGAGACGATGTAAAATTCGCCTTCTTCTAGAAGTTGCTTTCTAATGGCTTTATTGACTGCTTCAATCTGCGCTTTTGGAATTCCAGCGGTGTATCTAAAACATACAATATTACTTTGAGCTTCTAGGGCAATTTCAAACTCAGGGTGTTGTTTGAGTGTTTCAGAAAATGCATGACCACTGTCGTAAAGGGTGGTGACAAAGTCATCAAAAAAGGCAACGCCATAGGCATTAAGAATGGCATAAAATCGCACACTCATCATGCTTTTGGTACACTCAAAGGTGCGTTTTGCATAATTATACCAATCGGGATCGTCATTTTGTTCCCAGAGGTATTGTGCTTTTTGACTGAAGGTCGCGTAACTATCGGCAGTATTTTTAAAAAGTACGGCGGTGGTAATAGACGAAGTGCCCATCATTTTATGACCGTCTATAATAACCGAATCAGCTTCGGTGATCCCGTTGACTAAGTGCTTGTATTTTTCAGAAAAGATCGCGGCTCCTCCATGTGCACCATCTACGTGGAACCAGAGGTTGTTTGCTTTCGCGAAAGCGGAAACGCCTTCCAGATCGTCATAAATTCCGGTGCTGGTTGAAGGAGCGCTGCCTATCATCGCAATGACTTCAAATCCGTCTTGTATCGCTTGATCATAATAGGTTTGTAAAAGATCTAACCGTATTTTATAATCGGCTCCTACAGGTACTTTAATAATTCCTGCTTCTCCTAGTCCCATAATCCGCGCCGAACGATCTACGCAATAATGCGCCTCTTCTGAAACCATAATAGCAAGCTTGCGGTCATGACCCTCATTCCAAACATCGGACGAAGCTTTGGCTTTTCGAGCGGCTAATAATGCGGTAAGATTAGCAAGCGTTCCTCCAGAGGTTAAAAAACCATCTCCATTTGTCCAACCTATGGTTTCTGTAAAAAACTCAATCACCACACGTTCTATCGCAGAGCTAGCTTGTCCCATTTCATACACTGCCATCCCATTGTTAAGCTGTGCACTTAGTAAGGTTGCCAAGGCAGAAACAGGAACCGTAGGCGCCACTTGATGCCCAATATACTGTGGATGATGTGTGTGAATAGAACGTTTTAAAACTGTTTCAAAAAAAGAAGGTGTAGGATGATTTTCTTTGGTATATGACTTCCAAAAAGCATACTCTTCTTGTGGGTCTACCCAAGCATTCATCCTAGGTGCATCCCCAGAGATATTTTTCGCTAGATAGTTGCTTATCTGCTGAACAAGATCACTACCTTGCTCACTGAACAGCCGACTATCATACGCTTTATGAAGTAAAGGTGTGCTCATGATCTAACAGCATTTTGCGCGTGTTGCTTCAAAGAAATCCTGAAAGTGTTGTTGTAACTGATCCCACTTTCTGAGATCAATACTATAATATTGTGCCTTCCCTTTAAACTGACTTTTAAGTAAGCCTGCTTTGCGGATGACTTGTAAATGTTGGGAAGTCGTAGGTTGTGATAATCGGATTTTTTCTGCAATATCCTGACACAAGCAACCGTCGCAATCTCCTATATATTCTAAGATCGCAACTCTAGCAGGGTTTGAAAGCACTTTGGCTAAATCTGCCATTTGATTTGCTCTCATAGAATGAATATGTCTTTTTGTAACGCCCATATCTTTTGTCTTTTGTCTTTTGTCTTTTGTCTTTTGTCTTTTGTCTTTTGTCTTTTGTCTTT
>CAYGQJ010000032.1:26948-37435 GCA_964351845.1 uncultured Flavobacteriaceae bacterium
GTCTTTTGTCTTTTGTCTTTTGTCTTTTGTCTTTTGTCTTTTGTCTTTTGTCTTTTGTCTTTGTAAAAGTATGAATAAAAAGTAATATAGCAATATTACGATGTTAAAATTTATAAAAAAGCCTGAAGGTTCTCTTCAGGCTTTTTACGTTCTACATTAGAACCAAGGTTTTTTACCAGCTTGGTAAGTGTTGTAAAATTCTTCGTCAGATTTTGTGAGGTATATAATTCCTTCTATTAAACCGACAGCCCCTGTTGCCATTAGAATAAAAAAGCCTATTCCTATACAACTCGTTGCATATCCTATGACTGTGGCTACAAGAAGTATAATTCCTTCTTTTTGATACCCCAGAATAAATTTATGAATCCCTAAAGACCCTAAGATAATTGCAAGTATTCCTGCCAGTATTTTTTTATTATCGCTGTTATTGGTTACTTTATTCCATTCTTCTTTAGCGCTATCTGAAAACTCTTTGGCAGAGTCTTTGACATCGTCTGCAAAATCACTTGCCTTTTCACTGGCTTCACTAGCCATTTTCTTTGCTTTGTCTTTAAGATCGTCTCCTTGATCTTGATTGGTTTCTTCGCTCATTGTTTTAGTTTTTAGTGAGATTATGATCCTAAAACTATTAAAAAAAGGGCAGAAATTGACAAAAAAAACTTTTTTTCATCTATAAATACGTCTTTTGCCCCTAAGCAACCTAGAGAAATGCCTTATCAATCGGCTCCCATAACTCTATCTTATTCCCTTCAGGATCTAAAATCCAACCAAATTTTCCATAGCTATATTCTTCGACCTCACCAACAATAGTGACCCCTTCTTCTTTAAGTACTTTGAGTAATTCTATAAGATTATCTACTCTAAAATTAAACATAAAAGGTTTTTCACTCGGAGAAAAATAGGTCGTGTCCGCACTCATGGGGCTCCATTGGGTCGAACATTTATTTCCGTTTTCATCTCGCCACCAGAAGGTCCAACCATATTGATCTGTTGGGAGTCCTAAGTGATTTTTATACCATTCTTTTTGTGCGTCGGGGTCTTCACTCTTGAAGAACATCCCTCCTATTCCTGTCACTCTTTTCATATATATGCCCGCAAAGGCGATTTTTTAAATTAGTTAGTAGTTTTTATTTCTTTTGTAAAATCAACGCTGAAATAATCGTGACGATAAGCCCTATAATACTTACCAAGGCAAACATAAATCCTCCAGAAAAGAGCCCTAGTTGTGTTGTTGACATCCCGTTAAATTCTTCTTTTTGTGCTTGTGCTGCTGCAATTGCCTCTGCATTGCCTGTTTCTTTTGCCGCCAATAATGCCGTTTCTCCATAGTTCTGATAGAAATCAGGATCAATCACTGTGACGTACAATCCATCTACAATGGCAATTCCTAAAGCTGTAAACAGCGCAATTAATATCCCTAAGACAAATGCTTTTTTGAAGTTAATTTTTCCTCCATTTTCGGTATCTCTAAAATGTTTGATTCCAAAAAAGACAAACGAGAGCGCTACAAAGATGACGGTGTACCCTAATACTTCTGAAGCACCTAAGAATAATGAGGCGCCAAATCCTATCATGCCCGAAAGCATGGCATACACAACGTATTTGTAAATAATTTTTTTCATACTATGCTAGTTAAAATTGTTTCCTCAAAAGTAGCTCGTTACTCTAAAAACCGACTTATACGAAAGTACCAAACCGATCCTACTTTGGTAGGAATCACACTAAATAGGTAGTATTTGGAGTTCTTTTGCCTTTTGAATGGCTTGGGTACGTCGTTTGGCATCTAATTTTAAAAAGACGTTTGACACATGGGTTTTGATGGTGCTTTCGGAAACAAAAAGATGCGCAGCGATTTCTTTGTTACTATATCCTGAAGCCATCTCAAGCAATACTTCATACTCTCGTTTGCTCAGACCAATAGTCTCCAGTTGTTTTTGATCAACCTCTTTCTGTACCGTAACTTCTTTTCTAAATCGCTTTTGAATATAAACACCTATCACAAAAAACACGATAGCAATCCCGCTAATGACGAGTTCGATAGTTAAATCTCCCGAAATTAGTGCATATTGGCTTAATTGAAGTAACGCCAAAATAGCAAAAGCTAAAAGTCCGAATATTAAAATCGTCTTCTTCATCTGTTTTAAAAGTACTAAAACTTTGTGAGGATTTTGTCTACGATGGTCTGTGCTAGTTTTTGCTTACTTTCTATGGTCCATCCTGCAATGTGTGGGGTAAGGAGTACATTCTTTGCTGTGATCAAATACTGTAAGGCAGGTGGCATGTCTTCTTTTGAGGTGAAAAGGGTTTCAAAAGATAACTTTTCATATTCCAACACATCCAGTCCTGCGCCTTTTATTTTTCCACTTTTTAAGGCAGTGACCAACGCCGATGTGACCACACTTTTGCCTCGAGCAGTGTTGATGAGATAGAACGCTTTCGCGAAAGCGTTGATAAACCCTTCATCTACCATTTTATCAGTTTCAAGGGTCCAGGGCGTATGTAAACTGAGTACGTCTGCCTTTTTTTGTAATTCCGCTAATGAAACTTGACGCGCATTTGCATCACCTACATTGTCTAAAATATCATAGCACAACACCTCGCAATCAAATCCTTGTAATTTTTTTGCGAAGGCTTTTCCCATATTCCCGTACCCAATAATCCCAACGGTTTTCCCCTCTAATTCCAACCCACGATTGGCCTCTCGATTCCAATGCCCTGCTTTGACCTCAGCATCGGCTTGGTTGAGTTTGTTAAACAAGGAAAGAATCATCCCAAGGGCATGCTCTCCAACGGCATTACGGTTACCTTCTGGAGCACTAATCAAGTAAATCCCTTTGCTTTCTGCATAAGGAATATCTATACTTTCTAAACCAGCTCCTACACGTGCAATAAATTTTAAATGCGAGGCTGCATCTATAAATTGCTGGTCAATCTTAAACCGACTCCGGATCACAATCCCATCATATTTTGAAATAATCTGCTCTGTATCTTCTTTTGAAATCGTGTAATTTTCTTCATTTTCATAACCCGCACTAGCAAGTTGCTCGATGAGTAATGGATGGTTTTGATCTAAGTGAAGAATGCGCATCATGGAGTTAAAATTAATTCAAATATACGTATTGGTTTGTCTACACAACAACCTCTTTCTTTTTAGTTAGCATTTTCACTTTTTACAAGCGCATTTCTATAGAATCTCGTTCCAACCCATATAAATAAGGGAATTCAGGCTTTTTTAAACCTTTTTTAGTACCTTTTTCAAACCTTATTTTTTTACATTCTTTAGGTGTTACACATAGATTTGTATCATACAAATTTTTAAAACGTTATATGATGAAAAAAACAATCTTACCATTACTCGCCCTTGTCTTTTGTGTGACCATAAGTCAATATTCATACTGTCAAAAAAGAAAATCAACCAAAATAGATTCCTTCTATTACGAAGTTCCTAATTCTCAAAATCAATTTTTCAAAGCGAATACATTGATTTCTGGAGATAGTTTGCCCGTTGCTGCTTATACCCATTATACCAATAGTCTTTTTAATTCTGAAAGAACTGATTTTTCATTAGAAAGAAGGATCCAACTTACAGATAATTCAGGGTCAAAAACGATTCCTATAGACGTAAATGAAGATGTCCAAGAATTTATACTCTCTGTTAATTGTGATCTTACTTCAGGAGTTCTTAATGTTGAGATTTATGATCCTAAAGGAGTTAAAAGAGGGAATTTTTCAGTAAAAGGAAGTGGTCATAGTGATAATACATCAGGATGGGCAGAGATTGTAGGTGGCGTCATTAATAAAAGGTACTCCAATCCTATAAAAGGTGCTTGGTCACTTAAATTTATAGCAGAAAAAGTCTCAGCAGATATTTTAATCAGCACAAAAATTAAATAAGATCTAGTTGCTCCTCTTTATGAAAGTTGTTTTTATATTTTTACTATCGCTATGTAATTGCTGTATCTCTTTAACAGCTATTGCTCAAAATTCATCCGAAGTTTCCGCGATAAAGGGAACATTTGTGTTGGATTCGACACGCTGGGAATCCAAAGCATACCTTTCTCACATCACGTCTTTTAGTGATATGTATACGATATCTAAGGATATGATCATCGCAGAAACGACGATTGATGAAAATGGAGATTTTGAATTTCCAACCAATTATTTCCCGAAAGAAGAACAATTATATCGAATTCATTTTTCTAAAAAAGGAGCGCCTGTTGCCTCTCTTGTTATAGGCGGTCCTGAAGAAAATCATTTCTTTGTCATTGCCAGCAAAACAGAGGGAGTGACATTACGAGGGTATTCTGAAGAATACCCTTTTAGTAAAGTCGCCATTTTACATTCCACCCCTACCGCTTTACTGAAGCAGGTAGATCTTATTGCTAGTTATGTGGATAGCACACACTATGCAGGATCACAATTAAAAAGAGAGTTTATTACTGCTGCAGTTCATGAGCGCTTACGTACCATGGCAGATACCCTCACAGAACCGCTACCCTCCTTGTATGCTTTATTTAGGACTGATTACAGAGTCCATGCAAAAGAATATCCCGAGTTTTACAAAAACTATCTAAACAAATGGGAGGAAGAGCGATCTTCTTATTTTGCTATCCTTCGTAAGGAGCTTCCTGTTCAAAAAGGGGCATCATCCTTATGGATGTATTTCATGATTGGTGGCTTCTTTTTTTTGACAGGCGTTTTTCTAACCGTTTGGTATTTGCATAAGAAAAATAAACCTTCAAAAAAACTACAAACATTAAGTGTTCAAGAGCGAAAAATATTTGATCTTATGAAAGCAGGACACTCTAATAAAGAGATATCAGAGCAGTACAACATAGGGGTGAGTACGGTCAAATCTCATGTGAGTAATATATACAGCAAACTGCACATCAAATCCCGCAAAGAAGCTATTGATTATTAAACCTCGCTTAGTCTGCTTTATATTTTTGGGTATTCCGTTTGCGTTTTTTCGTGTTGTACGTCGCCTGTATGAGCTGTGCTTCGTTTTTCAAAAAGCAAGAGGTGTACTTCCTCCCCTTCTTTGGTGGTAGGGCAATGCTCCACCCCTTTGGGCACCACAATGATTTCCCCTTCGTGTACGATTTCTGACCATTCTTTGTATTCCGTACTAGAGCTTGTGCTGAGCTCCGTCGAAGTACGAAAGCGCATTTCTAATACGCCCTTTTGAACATAGAATAACTCATCTTCATTTTTATGACTATGCCACACAAACTCCCCAGAAACTTTTGCAAGAATCACTTGCATGTCATCAACCAAGGCAATTTGATGTGGATGCCACTGGGTAGTAAACTTGGTTAACTTTTCTTTGATGTTTATAGGTTTCATCGTGCGTTCTATTTTTAGACTAAAGGTATTACAAACATAAATTATCGTTAAGTAATTTAGTAATTAATTTAAAAATAATACCTTGAACTAGGTTTCACATCTTATTCGTTTTAATAATTCTTACTTCCTATGAAAATAAATACCGTATTGATAGTAGCAATATGCTTATTAAGTATAATATCTTGCGACAAAAAAGAAAAAGAAGAAGTCATCGATTATGCCATTTTGCACGGTACTATTAAAAATCTTGAAGATTTAAAAGTATTCTTCTTTGACAACCCAAATGTTAATGGCTACATAACGGTTAATTCTGATGGCACTTTTACAGATACATTACACATCTCTCAAAATGAATATGCAAAATTAAGAGTGGGTACTAACACTTTTGATTTATTCTTATCTCAAGGAGATGAGCTCTCATTGACTACAGATATTGCCTCTCCAGATAGTTCCACCGTTTTTACAGGAGAAAGCGCTATGATACAGCAGTATATGATGAATAAAAACAAAGAACAGGCAAAGCTCATGCAGGATTATGAACAATTCTTTGGTCAAGAACCTGAAGCTTTCTTAAGTGACATCAATAGCCTGAAAGAACATCAAATCAAAATACTCGATTCTAGTGCATTTCCAGAAACATTCAAAAAAATAGAATCAAAAGCGTTGACACTGTATCAAATGATTCTAAAAATGAATTATGTTAGTTATCAAAAATACACAGCAAACACAGATGCTTCGATGATTCCTGACGGTTTTCTAAGTGATGTACAAGCACTAAACAAAGACAATGATACAGATGCAAAACAATATAATAGTATGTACTTAGAGATTGTTACAAATGATCTTATGAACGCTATAGAGGAAAAAAATGATTCTGTTACACCTTTCTTTGAAAGCATTGTAAATGAAATAGAAAACTATAAAAGTCCTCGTATTAAAAATCACGTAATTAATAATATGCTATTTGCTTTTAGTCCTAGTGAAGGAGATGTACATGTAATGAAAGATAGATTGCTAGCATTAGTTTCGGATGATAAACTTAAAGAAGCCATTACAACGCGCTATAATTCGATTAAAAAACTGGTGAAAGGACAACCTTCTCCTACGTTTACCTATGAAAATTTTAAAGGAGGAAAAACAGCGCTACAGGATCTTAAAGGAATGTATGTGTATATAGATGTTTGGGCTACTTGGTGTGGTCCATGTATTGCAGAAATTCCTTACTTAAAAAAATTAGAACACACCTATGAAGGTAAAAATATAGCCTTTGTAAGTCTTTCTGTAGATGAAAAAGACGATTATTCAAAATGGCGTACGATGGTAACCAATAAAGAACTTGGAGGCACACAGCTGATCGCCGATAATGCGTTTGCATCTGAGTTTATTGTAGACTATGCCATCAATGCTATTCCAAGGTTTCTCATCATAGATCCAGAAGGTAACATTGTCAATGCAGATGCCACTAGGCCTTCTGATACTTCTATCGAATCAAAACTAGATGCTTTATTAAAATAACGTAGAAAAATTAGTTAAAACAATGCCGTAATCTCTTCTGGAATTCGCATGGGTTTGGCTTCTGGCATTTTAAGTAAACACCAATTAGTTACGGCAGTGACCACTACTTTTTGATCTTTTTTACGTGTAATGGTGGTATGCCGTTCTGAGCGAACGCCTGCCATTTTCTCGACAAACGTAGTGACCACCAATTCATCTCCTTCTAAAGCCTCGGCTTTGTATGAAATATGATGATCTAAAACGACCCATGCCATTTTTTTAATACCGATCCGTTCTTCTGTAAGGTCTTCATCCTTAAAATACACAGCAGTGGCGTGATTCCAATGTTTGGAAGCGGCCATTTGTACCCAGTCCAAATACACCACATTATTGACATGTCCTAAAACATCTATCGCAGATGGAGGGACTGTAAGCCTATATTCAAATGGTTTTGAGGTCAAAATAAAATCATTTTGGCAATCCAAAAGTAGATTAAAATTCCAAAAATATCATTGCTCGTGGTAATAAAAGGCCCTGTTGCAATCGCAGGATCAATCCCGCGTTTATGTAGAAATAAGGGAATAAACGTTCCTATAATCCCTGCCATGATAATCACTACAAAAAGAGAAATAGAGATGGCCATTGCTGCTTTATAATCTCCGTACCAAATGGCCGTAAACCCAAACAATACGATCCCTAGAATCAAACCATTTAAGGCGGCTAGAAACATTTCTTTAATCAATCGATTTCCTATGCTTCCTTTTACATCATCATTGGCGAGACCTTGAACGATAATCGCACTAGATTGTACCCCAACATTTCCTGCCATCGCAGCGATAAGAGGTGTATAAAAAAACAAAAGAGCAAAATCTTTTAAAATATCTTCAAAACCACCCATAATCGTCGCAGCTCCGACACCGCCTATCAATCCTAGAAACAACCAAGGCAACCGTGCTTTGGTAAGTTCTATAATACTATCATCTGCCTCTACTTCTTGCGTAATACCCGCAGCCAATTGGTAATCTTCTTTGGCTTCATCACGTATAAAGTCTACAATATCATCTATCGTAATCCGCCCTAACAATTTGTTGTCATCATCAACCACAGGAATGGCTTCTAAGTCATATTTCTGCATGACTTTGGCAACATCTTCTGCCTTGTCATTGATGTGAACAGAATCCACTTTAGGAATATAAATTTCGGCTATTTTTGTTTTGGTATCAGATGTCAGAAGATCTTTCAGCGAAAGTCTTCCTATGAGTTCGTTTTCTTTAGTAACCACATAAATAGAATGTACTCGGGTCACTTCTTCTGCTTGGCGACGCATTTCTCTTACACATCCTGCTACTGTCCACGTTTCTTTTACTCGAATGAGCTCTTTTGCCATTAATCCCCCAGCAGAGTCATCATCATACTGCATCAACTCACGGATATCCGCTCGATGCTCTTCATCTTCTATATGACCAATTACCGCTTCTTGGGTCACCGTATCTAATTCGGAGATGGCATCTACCGCATCATCGGTATCCATCTCTTCAATCTCTTCGGCTATTTCTTTTGGGGTAAGACTATCTAATAAACGCTCACGGACATCCTCATCCAGTTCCATGAGGGCTTCAGACGTAGTCTCACTATCTAGTAGTCGCAACAAATAAAGCGCTTCATCCCAGTTGACAGCATCGAGCGTTTCTGCTACATCTGCAAAATGCACATCCTCAAAAAGAGCAAGCAACGCCCCGTCATTTTCATTGCTGATATGAGCTTTTATTTCTTCTAGTAATATGTCTGAAATTTCAAATGACATATGGTTTCTTTTTGAGCGATCACAAATATAGGGAAACCCTATTCCAAATCCGATGCAATAGCACGAGTAAGTGTAATGAAATCCTGAACAGATAATTGCTCGGGGCGTTGGTTGAGTATTTCGCTTTCGCGAAAGCGGTCACTTAACGACATTCCTTTTAAACTATTTCGCAAGGTTTTACGACGTTGTTGAAACGCCATTTTTACCACTTTATACAGTTGATGCTCCTCACATCCTATGTCTTTATAGTTGTCTTTGCGTCGCAGTCGAAGCACCCCGCTATCTACTTTAGGCGGCGGAATAAACACCGTAGGAGGCACTGTAAACAAGTATTCTGCATCATAATAGGCTTGTGCTAATACCGATAGGATTCCATAGGTTTTACTCCCGTGGGTTGCACAAATACGCTGTGCCACTTCTTTTTGAAACATCCCCGTAAACTCAGGAATGCGTTCCTTATTTTCTAAGGTTTTAAATACAATCTGGGTAGAGATATTGTAGGGAAAATTTCCTGTAATGGCAAATGATTCTGAGGGAAATACCGTGTCAATAGGGTATTTTAAAAAATCGGCTTCAAGAACTTGAAATTTGTCTGGGCTGCTTATTTTTTGCTCTAGTTTAAAAGTGCTATTCAAATACGCAATCGACTCCCGATCCAGATCCATAGCGATGAGATCGATGGGTTTTTCGAGGATGTATTTGGTCAACACCCCTGTTCCTGGGCCTATTTCTAAAACTTTGGTATAGCCTTCTAGCGTTAGGGTATCGCCTATTTGCTTGGCCACCGCTTCATCTCCCAAAAAATGTTGCCCAAGGTGTTTTTTTGCTGTAACCCCTTGATCACTTTTAGTGGATTTTGAATGTGGTTTTTCAAAAGTACGCTTTGCTTTTGATTTCGAATTTGAATTTTTTCTACCCATGTATGCTCTGCTCTTCATAGGTTGCTTCCTATGATACAAAGCAAAGGTACACTTCCTTTTTTAGATCGCTATTCTATGATGATTTTTTTGACTGTGGTTCCTTGATCTGAAGTAATCACCACAAAATAGACGCCTTTAGACAGCCCTTTTACGTCAATAGCTTCTTGGGAATAAACCTTTTTTACTTCTTTACCCAAAGAAGTGTATACACCTATCTCTTGTATAGATACGTCTGGCGCATTGATGTATAAGAAATCCTGCACAGGATTCGGATATACTTGAAAAGAAACCGTTTTTAAGTCTTGTATAGATAATACTTCATTCCCGTAAACGGCTTGATCTCCATTTGGGGCCGTAAGGGTTAATTGCAGGTTATCACCTTCTGTAAGGAGCTCATAAGGAAACTCAGTGGCTGATCCTAAAAAATTAAAATACAACGCATCAAAATCTATATTTTCTTGTAATTGACAATCTATAAGTGGCATTGGGTTTGCCTCTGAGATAAAGATCGCATCAGAGGAAACATCTCCTGATGCTATGATTTCATTGCAAACACTCGTAATTATAAAAGGAGGCTCAAATTCTGGATCTCCAACTTCAAAAAATAAATGTATAAAAGGAACCTCATCATTAGATGGTGGAATCATTTCTTCTCCATCTATGATAAGGGAATGTAAAAACCACTCTGTATCTAGTACTACATTAGGGTCATTTTGTATGGCGTAGGCATTGTGAGAGACGCAAAGTATAAAGAGAAAAACGGTTTTGTATAGTGTCTTCATAGAATGTGTTGTTTTTTGTTAATGAAATTGTCTTTCTTAAACTCCTGTTTTCTAGTCGTTAATCCGTTCTTGTAAATACGTCTCAACCTCCAATTGCTCTTCTTTTGTAAGCCAAGAAACATTCAAATCTACTCTTCTTCC
>CAYGQJ010000032.1:37535-46452 GCA_964351845.1 uncultured Flavobacteriaceae bacterium
ATAGTGACGTTGTATATGATCATGAAGAAATTATTCTTTTAAATTTTGATATTTTTCTAGAAAATCATCAATGTTTTTTTCTAGTTCTTTTTGCCTATCTAATCGACCTACCAATGAATATCGGTACGAGGAAAGGATATTTTTAAACTCTTTACTTTGATACACGGCAATTTCTTGCATTTCCCCGTCTTTCATATCCATATGACCCATCATGTAGGGAAAGTAATAATCTGTAAATACGTTACGTGTCATGAGGTCATATCCTTCTGCCCAACCATAATATTCATACAAACTAACAAGATCACTTTGTAACTCTGCATTTTCTACAAAACGTATATCTCCTGTAGCAACCATAGAGTTATAGGCGTTCTTTTTGATATATAAATAATCTAAACTCATAATCCTGAACGTAAGCCAGTGTTCTTTTTCTAGACGCTCCGGTTGATCAATAGCAATAGACAAGGTATCGATCATCGCTAACATGTTTTTAGAGCTTTTTTGGATATTTTGAACTCTACTTTTATTGAACGCTGTTTCATCAATAATTTTAGAAATATGAGAAGAAACTAATGTCTCTTCTTTCTTTTCTTCAGAACAGGTATTTAACTGAAAAGCAAGTAGAATACCAACAACAACAACCGCAAATTCTAGTCCGTGATTAAGCCAATCTATTTTACGTTTTCCCATAATACACACTAATTAATTGCATCGCCTCTCAATGCCCTGAATCGTTTTTGAGCTTCTACATAATAAATACTATCGGCAAAATCAAAGATGATACGTTCGTAATTATTTTTGGCTTTTTCGGGCTGTTGTAAAGGGCCTTCATACAGTTTTGCTAGGCGATAATAAGCATCATCTGCGAGGATACCGTCTTTGTAATAGTCGATGATGGTGGTGTAGTTTTTTTCTGCTTTCGCGAAAGCGGACTTCGCCTCATACAGCTTCGCTTGAGCAAGCAAGGTCTCGTCTTCTATACTCTCGCCTTTATGTTGCTCCAGAATCTCATCGTACACCTTAATGGCTAGGTCAGGTTTGTTTTGATAACTCAGCAAATCGGCTTTTGCATATTTCTTAAGGGCTGTTTGTAGGGTATCTTCTTGAGAATTATCACGAATCACTAGTAACAGCGCTAGTGCATCGTTTGCAATAAGCTGTGTCGCACTCGATTTTAAGACATTTAACTGGGTTTCTGCCCACGCAAAATCTGTTTTGTAATAACTCGTTCTCGCCACTTTAAAACGTGCTTCCTGAGAGATGGTATTGTTTTTTATTTTATTCTGAATTTGCGAATAATAAATAAGTGCTTGATTAAATTTTTCTTGTAATACCAAGATGTCGGCAAGTTCCATTTTAAGCCTTGCTTCATCAAAACGATTCATCTCTTGTTTAATACTTTGTTTTAAAAAAGTAGCCCCTTCGCCAGGTGTATTCATGTCAAAGGCTAAAAAATGAGCATAATCTACTTGGATCAATACCGTGTAACTATTGATTCCATAGGTTTCAAGAAGTACCTCATACCGACTTCGTATACTTTCTCTCTCTGAGGCTGTTGTCGCTTTTTTAATTTCGATTTTTAATAATTGTTGCTCTGCATCTAGTAAGGTCTCGTCATCTGTCGCCACCTCTTTGATATATTCCAAAATCTCTTGAGCATCTTCTAGTGCATTTGCCTCAATCGTAATTCCAGCAAGATCAATGACTCCCGTAATATTACCGTCCGTACGCTTAAAGATGGCTTTCTCTTGTATAAACGCTTTCCGATATTCTTTCTGTTGAATAAATAGCCAGCTTAACAGCTCATTATAGATGATATTTTGTTGAGATTGAAGTCGTTTGAGAAGTAGTTTCCTAAAGATCACATTGGCTTCATTGGTCCCATCTTCTGTGATGTAGATTGCAAAATTTCGTTGTACAGATGCTATGTAGTCTTGGTTTTCATTCACCAAATTGAGGTAGCTGTCAAACATCTTTTCCAGTTGGCCCAGCTCTCCATAAATACGTGCGAGTTGAATATTAAAATTACTGTTAGGATTGGCCTCCATTCCTGCTTGATAGGCGCTTATCGCTTGCTCTAACAAACTGTACTCCTGAAACGTTTTACCGATACGATACGCACTAGATCGACGCTCTCTTACAAGCTGAATAGCAGTGTTATAATTACTATTTGCAAGAGAATCTTGTCCTTGTAATTGATAGTTGTGCCCCTGTTCTACTAACAAAAGGCCTTTGTAACGTGATTTTTCGATTTCTTTTTCTATAAACGCTGTTACCTCGGCATACTTTTCAAGTTGTTGATAGGTTTTGATCAGTCCTACCAGTGCTGCATTATTATTGGGTTGTTTTTTTAGTGTTTTTTGATAGGAGATAAGCGCTTTTTCAAATTGACCTTGATCATAGTAATTCCGTGCGAGTTGTTCGGTTTGCGCTTTCGCGAAAGCGTATACTCCTAAAACCAACATAATACTAAAAATAAACCGCTTCTTCATAGATGCTAAAGATACAGAAAAGCCTGTAACCTAAAATCCCCTCTCTTAAAACGAGAAGGGACTTTTAACAGTATTTTGTAAAAATTTCTAGTCTATGATCTCAAATCCGCAATATGGGACGAGTACTTTAGGAATTTTAATACCTTCTGGTGTCTGGCAGTTTTCAATAATCCCTGCAAGAACACGAGGTAAGGCCAATGCACTTCCGTTAAGGGTATGTGCTAGCCTTTTCTTCCCGTCTTTGTCCTTGATACGCAACTTTAAACGGTTGGCTTGAAAGGTTTGAAAATTAGATACAGAACTGATTTCTAACCAGCGATCTTGCGCGGTAGAAAAGACTTCAAAATCATACGTAAGATGTGCTGTAAATCCTAAATCACCTCCACACAGTCGTAAAATACGGTAGGGTAATTCTAACTCATCCAAAATAGTTTTTACGTGATCTACCATTCCATCGAGCGCTGCTGCTGAGTTATCCGGATGCTCTATGCGTACAATCTCTACTTTATCAAATTGATGCAGTCTATTGAGCCCGCGTACATGTGCGCCATATGATCCTGCTTCGCGACGGAAACAAGGGGTATATCCAGTACAGGTGATAGGTAACTCACTTGCATTAATCATATCGCCTCTAAACATATTGGTCACAGGCACCTCTGCCGTAGGAATCAGGTATAAATCGTCTTCGGTGACGTGATACATCTGCCCTTCTTTATCGGGTAATTGTCCTGTCCCAAAACCAGAAGCTTCATTGACAAGGTGTGGTACTTGATATTCTGTATAGCCTGCTGCCGTATTTTTATCTAAAAAGTAACTGATTAAGGCGCGCTGTAGACGAGCGCCTTTTCCTTTGTATACCGGAAATCCTGCGCCTGTGATTTTTACACCCAGTTCAAAATCGATGATATCGTATTTTTTGGCAAGTTCCCAATGTGGTTGTGCTCCGTTGTGTAATACAGGAATGTCTCCTTTACGGAATACTTCTTCATTATCTTCGTCTGTATTTCCTTCAGGAACACTATCATGAGGAATATTTGGGATCGTAAACAGCAAACTCTGAAGCGCCTCACTAGCCTCATTAAGTTGCTCTTGTAATCCTTTAGATTGTTCTTTTAGACCTGCTGTTTTTTCTTTAAGAAGGTTCGCTTTTTGGGCTTCTCCATTTTTAAAAAGATTTCCGATCTCTTTTGAAAAAGTATTACTATCAGCTAAGACTTGATCTAATTGGGATTGTGAAGAGCGACGCGTTTCGTCTAAAGCAAGTACTTGATCTAACAATGCCTCTGCTTGATCTATATTTCTTTTTTTGAGTGCTTTTGCAAAAGCATCTTTGTGTTCTCTTATTTGAGCTACTTCCAACATGATCGTGTCTTTTTATATAAGTTGGCAAATTTAAGGAAATAGTGAAATAAGAACGATTATTCTTTCTCTAAATAATCCCCGCTGTCTAAGATCCATGTAGCATGGTCCCAGGGGTCCCAAGAAACAGCAGCTAAATCTACCTTTGGGTCTATAAATTTTTGAGATTTTCGCCCGTTTATTCGAACGCGGGCATTGACAAATACGGAGATATCTTGACCCTTAGCAGCATATTCTTTTTTAAGGTATTGCGCAAACTGCCATATAAAATCAGGCTTTGTTCCAATATTACGCAGTTGTTTTTTAGATAAATAGTCTTTAAGGTTGACCGCTGTTTTCTTGTTTGTAGCCTTATCTAGGATCGTAAAATAACTTGATCCCGATTTTGTACGTAGCATCATTCGCCAACTTAATCGATGCCCTTCTTCAGACCAAAGTACGTGGTCTTCTATCAACCAATGTCTAGAAGGAAGTACGATTTGAGAAATAATATACACCCCAATAACCACCAAACCTAGTGTGCGGAATTTAGGTACCCGTACTTCTTGTATGGCTTCATAAAAAGGTTTTCGTCGTTTTAAAAAGAGACGATGTATGTATTCTGTTGGGTAAAAAAACAAGGTGAATGCCAATGACATGTATGGGAAAATCCCTATTTGAAATACGACCGAGTTAAAAAGGTGAAAGAAAATAGAAATGATAAACGCCCATTTACGGGTCTTTTTCCAGAGCAAGGCTGGGATAATCAACCCATCAAAAAGAATTCCTACATATGCCACCACCCACGGGACCCATGAGAGTTGTAAAAAATCTCCGATAAGCCATGTGTTTTTTCTGCCAGACATCAGCAATTGTGGTGCTGTCCCATCTAACCAATCTGGGTATAACTTGGCAATAGAGGCGTAGGTATACACAATCCATAATTGGGCAATAATGAATAAAGGCACCCATCTAGGCATGCTTTCGTCGCGTAGCGAAGGGTTTCTTTTTGCATCCAGCGAAAAAGAGGTGTGTGCTGGAAACAAGGTCATAATCCACAGCAAGAGCATTAATAGATAGTAATGATTATTGTACGCAGATTTTTGCATGAGATACACCACACTCCACATAATGGCATATCCTATAATAGCTAATCTATAGCGATACCCCAGCATGACCATAGCGCCAAAAATACCCATCAGGATAAAGTAGGCATACATGTGAGGGCCTGTACCGGGAACGATTTGAAAAAAGTCAAACCCAATAAAATTAAAGGTAAACTCAGGCTCGACAAAAATACGACGTACCCACCCAGTAGCAATAGCGCCCCAGGCCTCTAGCATAATCAATAATCCAAAAAACACCCTGAAAACAACCAGTGGGCTGTTATCTATACGTGCAAAAAGAAATTGATTCACCTTCATAGTGGTCACTCTTTAATTGATTGAATATAAGTGCGCGAAAATACCTCATCAGCTTTCATGGCTTCGATAAGCAAATCCACTGATTCAAAATGCTGCTCTCCACGAATTTTACAAAGGATTTCAATAGAGAGTCGTTTGTCGTATAAATCGCCATCAAAATCAAAGAAATACGTTTCAACCGTTTGTTCTTTCCCTCCTACCGTTGGGTTCGTTCCTATGTTCATCATTCCATACACGCGGGTGTCGTCTATAAAAGAACGCACTACGTAGACGCCTTGTCCAGGAATAAGTTTATACGCTTCTGATATATGCAAGTTTGCCGTGGGATACCCAAGGGTTTTTCCGAGGTTTTTTCCGTGCACAACAGTACCTTCCAGCATAATAGCATATCCTAAATAGGCGTTTGCTTTTTTGATATCACCGTCATGTAAAGCGGTTCTTATTTTTGTAGAACTCACGGCAACATCTGCCAATTCTTGTTTTGAAATTTCTTCTACCTCAAAACCAAATTGTTCTCCATAGCGTTTTAAATCGTTGATATCTGCGGTACGATTGCGTCCAAAACGATGGTCATATCCTATGATTACCTTTTTTGCATGGAGTGCCCGCACAAGAATCTCTTCTACAAAATCTTCTGCATGCATTTTTGAAAAATCAATGGTAAAAGGATGTACTACGAGATGGTCTAATCCTAATTTCTCCAATAAAGCGCCGCGTTCTGTGATGGTATTAATCAGCTTGATATCTGCATCTTTTTGCAAAAGCATCCGCGGGTGCGGGAAAAAAGTAAGTACTACAGATTCCCAACCATTTGCCTGCGCGCTTTCTGTAAGTCTAGCGATAATCTTTTTATGCCCTATATGAACGCCATCAAACGTTCCTATCGTAACGACGGTGCCTTTGGTGCTGGTAAATGTATGTGCGCTAGCGTGTGTTTTCAATCTTATTTTCCGTTATATGCATTCATCGTATTTGAGATGCCTCCTGCCACAAAAGAGGTGATCACTTCACAACTTTTGTCTAATCGTTCAGGAAGGGCGGCCTCTTCTTGTGTGGTCCACTCTCCAAGGACATAATCTACCTGTCTTCCTTTAGAGAACTGATCACTGATTCCAAAACGGAATCTGTTGTAGGTTGTTGTCCCTAATTGTGCTTGAATATCCTTGAGTCCGTTATGGCCTCCATCGCTTCCTTTGGTTTTTACTCTGATGGTGCCAAATTCTAGATTTAGGTCATCAGTGATCACGAGTAAGTTTTCTACAGGGATTTTTTCTTGTTGCAACCAATACCGTACTGCTTTTCCGCTGAGATTCATATAGGTATTAGGCTTGAGAAACACCACCGTTTTTCCTTTGATTTTTGTTTTCAGTATATCGCCTAATTTTTCTGTTTCAAAAGAGGTTTGGTTCGCTTTCGCGAAAGCGTCCAACACCTTAAAACCAATATTATGCCGTGTATTTGCGTATTTGGGACCTATATTACCCAAACCTACAATGAGAAATTTTTTCATAGGATCTTCAACAGATGTTTCCCTCTCTTTTTGCTTAAAAATGCGATTCAAAAAAGAAAACATAGTGTGCTGTTTGTTTAAAACATAAAAGTACTAAATGCATTACGCCTTGACAAATATCGTCTCCACTAAAGTGAGTTCTTAATTTACTTTTTTAGAATTATGCATCATTACGATAGGTTCATAAAAAAAGCATCTTACAAATGTAAGATGCTTTTATAGGGTAATGTATGAATAAACTAGTTATTCTGCTGCAGCTTCTGCTGGAGCATCAGCTGTTTCTCCTTCTTCTTCGTCTTCGTCGTCTAAGTCAACTGCGTTACGAGATGTTCTTACTTGACATACCACCGTGTTATCTGGGTGCATGAATCTGTAAGCTTCATTCTCAAGAGCTGTTACATATAACTTATTTCCAATTTTAAGGTTGGTAATATCTGCCTCAACAAAATCAGGAAGGTTATCTGGTAATGCTTTTATTCTTAATTTACGGTTGTTCTTACGAAGAACTCCTCCATTAAGCACTCCTTTTGAACTTCCTACAAATTTTACAGGAATGATCATTGTCACTTCTTTGTCATCAAAGATTTGATAAAAATCAACGTGTACAATACGATCCGTTACTGGGTGAAACTGAATATCCTGAAGGATGGCACGGTATGTTGCTCCTTCAAGTTCAATGTCTACCGTATGCGCGTCTGGTGTGTACACCAATCCTTTAAACGCTAATTCTGGTGCGCTAAAATGCATTGGTTGATCCCCTCCGTAGATTACGCAAGGTACCTGTCCAGCATTACGTAAGGCCTTAGTAGCTTTCTTGCCTACGCTTTCTCTTTTAGATCCTTTGATCGAAATTGACTTCATTTTAAAATATATTAAGTATTAATTAATTACATAACAAACTTAGATGCAATACTTGTGTTGCTGTTGACACGGTGCATCACATCTGCAAATAAGGGTGCACACGTCAGGACTTTTACTTTGTCACTCTTGTGCTCTTTAGGAATTGAATCGGTTACGATTAATTCTTTAAGTTGACTATTGTCTAATTTTTCATACGCATTACCGCTTAAAATAGCGTGCGTACAAATTGCGCGTACACTTAATGCGCCTTTCTCCATCATCAGGTCGGCCGCTTTTGTTAAGGTACCTGCTGTATCTACCATATCATCGACAAGAACGACATGCTGTCCTTCTACATTTCCAATAAGCTCCATGTGAGAAATTACATTTGCTTTGGCGCGTTGCTTGTAGCAAATCACTACGTCACTTTCCATCGCTTTACTGTAGGCATACGCTCTTTTACTACCACCCATATCTGGAGAGGCAATGGTAAGATTTTCTAATCCTAAGTTTTGTAAATACGGTAAAAAGATCGTAGAAGCAAATAAGTGATCTACGGGCTTTTCAAAAAATCCTTGAATCTGATCTGCGTGTAAATCCATAGTGATGATACGCGTAGCACCTGCTGTTTCTAGTAAGCTCGCTTTTAGCTTTGCTGCAATAGGGACTCTAGGTTTGTCTTTACGATCCTGGCGTGCCCATCCAAAATAAGGAATCACGGCTGTGATATGTCTTGCAGAGGCTCTTTTGGCAGCATCTAGCATCAATAACATCTCCATCAGGTTATCACTGTTAGGCATGGTACTTCCAATAATAAATACTCTAGAACCACGTACCGACTCTTCAAAAGAAGGCTGGAACTCTCCATCACTATAGGTTGATGTAATAACATTGCCTAATGGTTGGCCAAAAGCCTTTGCGATGGCTTCTGCAAGCACTTTGCTTTTTTGACAAGCAAATATTTTAGGTTGTGGTACTGTAGCGGTCATTTTGGTAACAGTTAACAGATTGATTAATGGTTCCCTTCTTAAAAAGGAGGTGCAAAAATAGTAATAAAAATAAGTCTAGCCTTAGAAAAGTAAGGGTTTTATGCGGTTTGCATAAAATTATTCTTTAATTTTGCGGTCTATTAAGGTTGAAATGCCTGCCTACCGAGTTAGGTTGGGAGGAATTGGTAGACCTGTTGCTGTTTATATAGTGACAAAAATATCAGAGATACACTGATAAAATAAGCCGAAATGGCGGAATTGGTAGACGCGCGCGACTCAAACTCGCGTTCCTTTGGAGTGTGGGTTCGATTCCCACTTTCGGTACAA
>CAYGQJ010000033.1:0-1217 GCA_964351845.1 uncultured Flavobacteriaceae bacterium
TAGCAAAATTCTTTGAGAAGGTGAGCAATCGCTATGATGATAGTGCACAAGCTAAATATTTTGATACTAAAGAAGAATTGCAAAGGTATAGGGACTCTGAAAATACCATGTTACGAAATATGGAAGAAGATGCAATACTAGCAGCCGATAGGGCAGGGTTAGATATTAATGAACTTCGTGTTGAGATGATAATAGAAACAACCTATGAACCTTGTATTATTTGTAAACGAGAGATGTTACTAAGGGAACAATTACTAGGTGCAAATACAACTATAGAAGTAGAATTTCCTAATTTTATTGATAAAGAAGGAGTTTTTAGAGGCGTTCAAGGTAGTGAGGAATTAATTATATTTTTAAATCAATGATTATGAATATTGAATATTTGACTTTAATGGAAGAATATCCTAAACTTTTAGGTATAGGAAATGTAGGTGTTAAGACAAAAGATATAGAAGATTATGAAAATAAGAATAATATATCTTTTCCAAAAGTATATAAAGAATTTTTGTTTTTAGCGGGAAGTCAAACAAATTTGTTGTCTGGAATAAATGGAGCTGGTTTCCCTGATTATAAATATGAACAGCAAAAATATACAAGAGAGACACTAAAGGATTATAGGGTGAGTATAGGAGAGAACTTTTGGGTGATTGCAGATTTAGATGGAGGAGAACAATTTGATTTCTTTTATTTTAATGATCCAGATGCAGAAGATCCAGAAAATCCACCAGTATATGCAAGTTATCCAGCATATATTGAAGATAATGAACCAGAATACCCAATAAAAAAGAAGTTAGCAAACACATTTCAAGAGTATATAGAAAATAAGATTCGAGCATATGCTAACTTGAAATAGTGTATTTTAAATACGTACAAACATAAAACCATCGTATTTTACGGTGGTTTTTTAGTTATGTCTATGACCAGTTAGCGAAGTTCTTTGAGAATATAAGTAAGCGTTATGATAGCTCACAAGAAAAATATGTAATTTCTAAAAATCTAGGAGAAGACCTCTTTAAGATTTTTGAAGTACTTATAGCCGTATATTCAGGAGTTCAGGTAGTAAAAGGAGCTGTTAGAACAACAAAAGGGTTAAGGAAGCAAGTAGATGACTTATTTGAAAGAAAAAAAATGATAACTTCCTATCTAAAATGTAGGCTTCCCCTTTTTAGGACACCCATAAATTCGACAAATAATCATTATTTATTAAGTGACTTCAG
>CAYGQJ010000033.1:1317-5238 GCA_964351845.1 uncultured Flavobacteriaceae bacterium
GTCTCAAATAGGTTTTCACCATTTAATAACTTGGCAGATACAGGGACGGTGAGGAGCATAAAAACAAAGCTCATAGCGATATTTAATTTCTGAAAATTGACAAAGTTCTTTTTTCCTTTGGCATAGGTCTCCATGGTTTCTTTATAATTCATAGTGGTAATATTGACCCGTTTCATTTCTCGTAAAGTCCATAAGGATAGGATAGGGAGGAAGCCCAAGATGACCACACATAAAGCACCAGATAGTTGTAGCGCAAGGGTGTCTAGTTTATTAAAATTAAATAGGATGGCTATGAGTACGCCGTAGCAAATCACGGTGCCTATTTTTTCTCCAGTCATTATTTTATTCCATTGGGAGGTATATTTTTGTTGTGTCATTGTCAGTATGATTTCGTCGGTTAATTGTTTTTGTTTTTCGAGTTCCTGGCTCATTTGTGACCAGGCTGCTTGCATTTCTTCTAGTTCCATAGTTCTGTTAGTTTACCAGTTGTGTTCTTAATTGTTCTTTAATGCGAGAGATGCGTGTGGCTACTTTACTTCTAGAAAATCCAGTAATGGTGGCGATCTCTTCATACTTTTTACCTTCTAATAGTAGCAAAATAATCCCTTTGTTCACATCAGAAAGTTGCCGTATCTGCGCATACATTTGTGCAAGACGTTCTTCTAGAATAGGATCATCAGGTTCATATTTGAGATGCAGGTTGTCTATCGTCACAGACGTTCCTTTGCGTTTTTCTTTTCTTAAAAATGTAAACGCCGTATTGAGTGCTACGCGATACATCCACGTACTCGCTTTGGCATCTCCTCTAAAACTATCAAACCCTTTCCATAATTGAAAAACGATGTCTTGATACAGATCCTTTTGATTCTCTCGCGTGTCACAATACACCCGCGAAATCTTAAAAATGATCCCTTCGTTTTCTTTTATGAGTTGTGTAAAAGCTTCTTCTTTGCGCATTAAAGATGTTTTATTAGTGAAACTCAATAAAAATGTAACTTGTCAAACTGAGCTTGTCGAAGTTTTAAATCTTTAGATATTTATAAGCCCTTCGACAGGCTCAGGGTGACAGTTGATCACTATTTTTATACAGTCTCTTTATTCTATTTACATACTATTAGTAAGATATGTATTAAAAAAGTCGCAAAAAAGTTCACTTTTTTTTCAAAGCGTTGTTTTGAGTCATTATATTTTTTCGCTTTAAGCGGAAAAAGAAAAATATTTTAAGTTGAGGAGTTGAGGAGTTGAGGAATCTACAAGGAGATGATTTTGATACACGCTTGTAAAAAAGCGGAAGCACTCAATTATCCAGATGCGCTTTTAGATACCACAAAGCGAGGAGGCTGAGTGATTTTACATCAGAGCAGCGTGAGGATGTTAAATTGTACCGTAGTCACCGGCGTTAAGGATTTTTTGCCCAGAAGATTGGTGTATACTTCTTGCATATGGTAGCCCTCCATTTTATAAATAGATACCTATCTTTACGCCCTACATAACTTCCCATAAAATTCATGGATTACTTTTTTATCATTACCGTATTAGTTGGACTTTCAGCAGCATTTGGATATATTAATGTGCGGTTTTTAAAATTGCCCAATACCATTGGTTTGATGCTGATTACCATTGTGTTTACACTAGGGGTGTTTGCGCTAAGTTATTTTGACGCGACCTTACTAAATGCTGAACGTTACATTATCAAACAGATTGATTTTAGGACGGTGCTGCTAGATATCATGTTAAGTTTTCTATTATTTGCAGGGGCATTACACACCAACTTTGAGCAACTTAAAATTCAACGATGGCCAGTCTTGGTGTTTTCGACCTTTGGGGTATTGGTGTCTACATTTTTAGTAGGAACGGTCATGTATTATGTGTTGCCTTTGTTGGGATTAGAAGTCGGTTATATCTATTGTTTGTTGTTTGGTGCATTGATCTCCCCTACAGATCCGATAGCCGTTTTGGGAATTTTAAAGAAAGCTGGAGCACCCAAAAAACTAGAAACCAAAATTGTTGGCGAATCCCTATTTAATGATGGGGTAGGCGTTGTTGTTTTTCTTACGATTTTTCAGATTGCTTCTTTTGGAACAGAAAATATAACAGTAGCAGAAGTCTTTACTTTATTTGGGCAAGAAGTCATCGGTGGGATTGTATTAGGAGGCATTATCGGTTGGATTGTGTATCGCCTTATGAAATCTATAGATGATTATGACATAGAGGTCATCATCACACTAGCAGGGGTGATGGTCGGTACAGCCGTGGCGCATCAATTTCACGTCTCTGCACCTCTAGCGATGGTCACCGCAGGGTTAATTGTAGGAAATGATACGGTGCGAGGGACTTCCATGTCTGACATTACCGAAAGTTATGTCGATAAATTCTGGGAACTGATTGATATTTTACTCAATACCTTACTCTTTGTGTTAATCGGTATGGAAATGCTGGTTCTTGCGATAGAAGGAAAATATATAGTTGCCGGTTTACTCGCGATTCCAATTGTGTTAGCATGTCGGTATGCATCCTTATTAGGACCTATTGGATTCTTTAGGAAACGATTGGATTTTGTGCCTAAAACCAATCTTATCATGACGTGGGGCGGACTGCGAGGTGGAATTTCTATTGCACTTGCTTTAGGGCTCTCTGATGAGATGCACAGAGATTTGTTTTTGGTCATCACCTATGTGATTGTTGTCTTTTCGATACTTGTACAAGGACTCACCGTAGGAGGATTGATCAAATACGTTCAAAAGAAAGGATTAGAATAGTATTTTTACACCATGGAACCAGACAATTTTACCAACGAATTTTTTGGCATTGGCATTCAAAACGGAAAGACTCCTGAAAACTTAGGAGTGCTTTGGCGTACAGCCCAAAATCTAGGAGCGAGTTTTATATTTACTATTGGAAATCGGTATGCAAAACAAGCCAGTGATACCCATAATGCAGTAAAAGCCATGCCGTATTTTCACTACGATACCTTTTCTGATTTTTATAACCATTTGCCCAAAGGCGCCCGATTGGTGGGTGTAGAGATGCATGAGACGTCAGAGGCTTTAGAAACCTTTGCCCATCCGCGACGCTGTGTGTATTTATTAGGTGCCGAAGATCACGGACTCTCAAAAGAAGCGATTGAAAAGTCTCATTTCCTGGTACAATTCCCTTCTAAAATGAGCTTGAATGTCGCCGTGGCAGGAAGCATTGTTCTTTATGATAGAACCCGCAATAAACCGAGGTCATAGACTTGTTATATAGTCATTAAGAGATGATTTGATTGAGGGTGTCATACATAAAGGTATGTAGTGCTTTCATTTCTTTCTTTCCAGCTTCTTTTCCTAATCGGCCTGAAAAATAGAGCAAAAACCAAAAAATAAAAAGAACGATCATTGACACCAATGGAACTGTGAATGATGCTTTTAAAGAGATGTTAGTATACATCCATACCCCTGCCCCAATAAACAGTGTGGCTATGATAAAATGTAAAAACATAAAAAGCGTCCATACCGTAGGATTTGGTCCAAAAAGCCCTCTAAGAATCGTAGGCTGTTCCTCTATTTTGTAGATTTCTAGATGCAATTGTGGTGACCAAAAATGTTGTTTGTGTTTTGGAATTCTAATAAATACGTGATCGTCGATACGACTTATCACAAAATCAGATTGCGTCTTGGCAATACCTTCAAATGCACTCAGTAGTTTCTCAGGCAATACCTCCAGTTCTAACGAGAATCTTGGGCGTAATACTATATTGTTTGACAATTCCATAAGGTTTAAATGTAGGATACCTCGATCAGATAAATGATGATATTTGTCATTAAAGATTTTTTAGATAACTAACGGGGATTTCGGCACTATTTTCTTTCGCCGAAAGGCAGAAAGAAAATCACTCAATCTCCTTACATCGTGCTTTAAAATCTCAAATCTCAAATTCCA
>CAYGQJ010000033.1:5338-7042 GCA_964351845.1 uncultured Flavobacteriaceae bacterium
CAACCCCCTTTTTGGTCTAGTCTCTAAAAGCGTAGCGGTCTAGACTCTTTTTTTAAACCTCCCGCCTCGTACCCCGCACCTCCAACTTCGTGCCTTCATTTTGAATTTTAGTAGTTAGAAAGTTTACCTTTGCATCAAATAAAGAATATATGTCTCATAAAGCCGGTTTTGTAAATATTATAGGAAATCCTAATGTCGGGAAGAGTACGCTTATGAATGCGTTTGTAGGAGAGCGATTATCGATCATTACTTCAAAAGCGCAAACTACGCGTCACCGTATTTTGGGGATTGTAAACGGAGAAGATTTTCAAGTGGTGTTGAGTGATACGCCCGGAATTATCAAGCCTGCATACCAGTTACAAGCTTCGATGATGGACTTTGTGAAAAGTGCCTTTGAAGACGCCGATGTATTATTATACCTCGTAGAATTAGGGGAAAAAGAATTGAAAGATGAAGCCTTTTTTAATAAGATACGAGGCGCAAAAATCCCCGTACTATTATTAATCAATAAGATTGATAAGGGCAATGAAGAACTCTTAGGGGAATCTTTAAAATTATGGTCTGAAAAAGTGCCGAATGCTGAGGTATTTGCGATTTCAGCGCTAGAGAATTTTGGGGTAGGAGAAGTTTTTAAACGTATTGTAGAGTTATTGCCAGCATCGCCTGCTTTTTACCCAAAAGACCAATTAACAGATAAACCAGAGCGTTTTTTTGTAAATGAGATTATTCGTGAGAAAATCTTGATGCATTACAAAAAAGAGATTCCGTATTCGGTAGAAATTGATACCGAAGAGTTTTTTGAAGAAGAGACGATTATCAGAATGCGCGCTGTGATTATGGTAGAGCGCGATAGTCAGAAAGGAATTATTATTGGTCATAAAGGAAGTGCTTTAAAGAGAGTAGGAGTTGAGGCTCGTAAAGATTTAGAGAAATTCTTTGGAAAACAAGTACATCTAGAACTCTACGTAAAAGTCAATAAAAACTGGCGTAGTAATGATAAGCAACTCCGACGCTTCGGGTACAATCAAAAGTAGATTTGAAGTGCGAAATACGAGCGACGCGCAAGTACAAATTAAATTTAAATAAACATCTTTATGGGAGACCTGCCTACCGGCAGGCAGGGATGCCCGAAGGGCAGAGAGGGTATGAACAGAAAACTTAAAAATAGCGAACTCGAACGTAAGTCTGTTGCCGAGTTTAAAGAAGCAGCAAAAACACCACTCATTATCATTCTTGATAACATTCGAAGTTTAAATAACATTGGTTCTGTTTTTAGAACGGCTGATGCGTTCTTGGTTCAGAAAATATATTTGTGCGGGATTACAGCACAACCCCCACATCGGGAGATTCAGAAAACAGCATTGGGAGCGACCGATGCCGTTATATGGGAACATGTAGAAGATACGGGTGCGCTTTCGCGAAAGCTAAAAAAAGAAGGCGTCCATTTATGTGCCATCGAGCAAGCAGAAGATGCGGTCATGCTGAATGATTTTATGCCCGAAAAAGGAAAAACCTATGCGGTTGTTTTTGGCAACGAAGTAAAAGGCGTGCAGCAAGAAGTCGTCTCTGAAAGTGATACGGTGATCGAAATTCCTCAATTTGGCACCAAACACTCCTTAAATATCTCCGTCTCCTGTGGTGTGGTTGTATGGGATTTGTTTTCTAAGATGACTTTATAAGAGGGGTGAAGTGGTGGTTGTTCTT
>CAYGQJ010000033.1:7142-9418 GCA_964351845.1 uncultured Flavobacteriaceae bacterium
TGGGATTTGTTTTCTAAGATGACTTTATAAGAGGGGTGAAGTGGTGGTTGTTCTTTTTGTTTTGTAATTTTTTGGACAAAAGAAAAAGAACTTTCCGTTCAAGCACTTAAAGGATTTGTTTTCTAAGATGACACTATAAAATTGGTGAAGCGGTGGTTGTTCTTAATTCCCTCGAAGTAGGGAATCTTCTACATTCACATAGAAGGATACAACAAGCAAAACTCTTTCTTTTCTATAAAAAAGAACTTTCCGTTCAAGCTCTAAAAGGATTTATTTTTAAGTTGGGTGTATAAAACTTACTCTCTTACATACTCACTAATAAAACAATCATTACAATCACCTGTAAGTATGAGTGAATCTCCATCAAGGCTGATGATCTGACCAAAGGCATCTCCTTCAATGAGCATTTCTCGAAGTTCTCCAGACATGGTTTCCGTTATTTCAATAGTATATGGGTTTTCAGATGCTACTAAATCATTGTCTATAATTCTTGTAATAGTTGTATTTGTAATTATCAATGTCATCGTAGTACCTGTTGATTCAGGAGTTATTATTTCTCCAGCAAACCCTCCTGAGGAGCGTACCCAATCCCATGTGCCAATAAGGTTTAAACTACTATTTTGATCATCATCATTAGAACAACCGAGAATAAAAAGACTTACAAGTAGAAGAAATAGGAACTTTTTCATAATAACAACTATTTGTCTAGTAGATGCCTTAGGTATAAAATAGTTGCGTGCATAGCGATTAATTATATATAAAAAGCCCATTGCATAAAAGCAATGAGCATTCGTTGAAAAATTGATGAATAAAATAGATAGTTACTACTCAAGGTCTGGATCTATATTAACTTTCGTTTTTATTTCTCCTCCATAAATCAATTGAGAATTTTGTACTTCATAGGTTTTAAATTGTTCTAACATAATAGTAAGGTTTATAAATTAGTATTAAAGTCAAGATGACTCTGGTATGTTTTTAATGATTAATCAAATAGCCCCTCAAAAAATTCACCGATGGAACAGAAAAACCCACATTCATCTTCTGTAGTTTGTTCTGTTTCTGCTCCGGTTCCTGGCTCATCGTCATCATCGTCTGTTGCAAAAGCGATGTTGGATGCAAGAAATAAACATAGGAATAGGGATAGTGTTGTTGTTTTAAATTTTTTCATTGTTATTGTATTTGTGTTATTTATTAAGAAAATAAGTTTTCAAAGAATTCTCCTATAAAACAAAAGAATCCGCATTCTTCTTCAGTGTCTGTTTGGTCTGCTACTATTCCTCCTACAGGGTCAGTACCATTTTCTTCATCTGTAGCAAAAGCAATATTGGATGCAAGAAACAAGCATAGGAATACGGATAGTGTTGTTGTTTTCATTTTTTTCATTGTTATGGTATTTGTGTTATTTATTAAGAAAATAAGTCTTCAAAGAACTCTCCAATAGTACAGAAGAATCCACATTCTTCCTCTTCTTCGGCATCATTGCCAGGTCGTTCTTTTACAGCTTCATCTGCATCTGTTTGGATGGCAAATAATGGATTTGATGTCATGCATAGAAATAAAAACATGGATAGTATTATTGCTTTGTGTTTTTTCATTGTGTCGTGTTTTTAAAGTGTTTGTAATTAAAATAGGTCTTCAAAAAATTCACCTATTGTGCAGAAGAATCCACAATCACTTTCGATAGCATCATTATTAGGAGGCTTTCTATTATCAGTATCAGTGGTAGCAAAGGAGATATTGGCCGCAAGAAATAGACATAGAAATAAGTAAATTGTTGTTGCTTTTAATTTTTTCATAGTGTTTTGTATTTATATAATTTAACTGAATAAGTCTTCAAAGAATTCTCCTATAGAACAGAAGAATCCGCAGTCATCCTGTACTATTTCAGTGCCAGGTTTTGCAGGTCTGTCATCATCATCATCTGTAGCAAAAGCAGTGCTAGTGACTAGAAATAATCCTAGAAATAAGTACAGCGTTGTTATTTTTATTTTTTTCATTGTTATTGTTTTTTATTGTTAACCAAATATGTCTTCAAAAAACTCTCCAATAGTGCAGAAGAATCCGCATTCTTCATCTACGGTTTCAGTTCCTGGTTTTATGGGTCTATCTTCTTCATCACCTGTAGCAAAAGCCATACTAGACACTAGGAGTAGGGATACATAAAGGAGTGTTGCTTTTATATTTATCTTTTTCATAATTTAAATTTTATTGTTATCTAATAATTGATGAGTCAAGATCAAGTCCGCTCCCGCCACAAATAGTCATGTTGATCATGC
>CAYGQJ010000033.1:9518-44961 GCA_964351845.1 uncultured Flavobacteriaceae bacterium
ATTGATGAGTCAAGATCAAGTCCGCTCCCGCCACAAATAGTCATGTTGATCATGCTCGTAAATTATTGAAAATTTGATATTTGTGTGTTAAAGGAAGCGTGTCTTGTTACTTGTTAAATACCATTACAACTAGCTCCTAGTCCATTACAAAGATTACCCATTTTTTGTAAGGCATCAATTAAATCATTTGCTACAACAACAATTGGGGAATCATTGTTAAAACCACATGAACAACTATAAAACTCTACTCCCGCAAGTCCTTCACCTCCAGAAATTTTCTTTTGGTTTTCTTTACTTAATACAGTCCCTAAACTTGACATTTTTTTTAACATAATTTTGAATTTTAGATTTATAAAATATGGAGGTGCTAATACTGACAAGTAGCTCCATTTCCATTACAATAGTGATTAGCTCCTTCTAGAGCTAATGATAAGTTACTAGCTAGTACATTAAATGGTACATCTTCTCCCGAGCCTCCAGTAAAACCACAGTAACAATAGTATACATTATCTCCAGCAAGTCCTCGACCTCCAGAAATTTTCTTTTGGTTTTCTTTACTTAATACAGTACCTAAATTTGAAATTTTTTTTATCATAATAAATAGTCTTAAAAATGATTAGAATACCTTGAACTTATAAAGACACTCAAGGGTTGTGTCTGTTTCTTTTTAGTAAAACTATTTGAAATTCAAGAGTTAAAAAAAGAAGTGATATCAGGATTCATGAATCTTGATAAACTAGTCACTTAAAAAAAGGAATCATGTGTCGGTGCTTACTTTTTAGGAGTATGGAAATCGAGAAATCATTTTAGAATGCTATATGGTTTAAAACTGTGAAAAACTGATGATAACTCATTTTAATTAGGGTTTGTAAAAGTCAATCAAAAAAGTACCTTGCAGTATGGCAAAAAGCACAGCGAAAAAGGTGACTCCTTTAATGAAACAATACAATACCATCAAGGTAAAATACCCTGATGCATTATTGCTTTTTAGGGTAGGTGATTTTTATGAAACTTTTGGAGAAGACGCCGTAAAAGCAGCAGGTATTCTACAAATTACCTTAACCCATCGTAATAATGGTGGTGAAAAAACGGAGTTAGCGGGTTTTCCGCACCATTCTTTGAATACCTATTTGCCTAAATTGGTGAAAGCGGGATGTCGTGTGGCGATTTGTGATCAGTTGGAAGACCCTAAAATGACCAAAACGATTGTAAAACGTGGTGTTACAGAATTAGTAACACCCGGAGTGGCTCTTAATGATGAGGTGTTGTCGGCGAAGCGTAATAACTTTTTAGGAGCTGTTCATATTGGAAAACGCTCACTAGGAGTTTCGTTTTTGGATGTTTCGACGGGAGAATACCTGACCGCTCAAGGAGACGAGGCGTATATTGATAAACTTTTACAAAATTTCGCGCCCAGCGAACTCCTAATTTCAAAGAAACAAAAAGCTGCTTTCTCTCAAGCATTCGGTGCTGATTTCCATACGTTTTATATGGAGGATTGGGTATTTAAAACCGACTATGCCTTTGAATCCCTTAATAAACATTTTAAGACCAATACGCTTAAAGGGTTTGGGGTAGACCATTTAGAGGAGGGCATTATTGCTTCGGGGGCTATTTTACATTATTTGGGCGAAACCCAGCATAATAAATTAGAGCACATTACACGCATCAACCGCATTGCTGAGGATGCATATGTATGGATGGATCGATTTACGATTAGGAATTTAGAGCTGTATCATACCGCTTTCGCGAAAGCGATCACCCTCCTAGACGTCATTGATAAAACCACGTCCCCTATGGGAGCACGCCTCTTAAAGCGTTGGCTCGCATTGCCGCTTAAAAATGTAGAAAAAATTAAACAACGTCATGAGGTGGTCTCTTATTTATTGGAAGACGAGATCTTATTTGATAAACTACGCCATTATATTAAGAATATAGGCGACATGGAGCGCCTCATTAGTAAAGTAGCAACAGGGAAAGTATCTCCGAGGGAAGTCATCCAACTCAAAAACTCGCTAGAAGCCATGGTGCCGATTAAGAGTTTGAGTTCTCAGACGAGCAATGAAGCGTTAAAAATTATAGGGGAAGGGATTTATGAGTGTGAATTATTACGTTCTAAAATTAAAGAAACGCTCAATGAAGAGGCGCCCGTAGCTATAGGAAAAGGGGGAGCGATTGCTACAGGTTTTCACGAAGAATTAGATGGCTTACGGGATATTGCTTTTTCAGGAAAAGACTATCTGGATAAGATGCTCCAACGCGAGACCGAACGTACAGGAATTACCTCGCTTAAAATTGCTTCCAATAATGTTTTTGGATATTATATAGAGGTGCGTAACACCCATAAAGACAAAGTACCCGAAGAGTGGATCCGTAAACAGACGTTGGTCAATGCAGAGCGTTATATTACGGAGGAGTTAAAAGAATATGAAGCCAAAATATTAGGGGCCGAAGAACGTATTTTAGGGATAGAGCAGCAGCTCTTTTCTGAGTTAGTACAATGGATGATGCAGTTTATCCCACAGGTGCAGAACAATGCAAATTTAGTCGCACAGTTGGATGTATTATGCTCTTTTGCGCAACTAGCTAAAGATAATCACTATGTACGTCCAATAGTAGACGATTCGCAAGCGCTTTCCATCAAAGAAGGACGTCATCCAGTGATAGAAAAACAATTACCATTAGGTGAAAGCTATATTGCCAATGATGTGTACTTAGACCGAGAGGCGCAGCAAATGATCATGATTACAGGGCCTAATATGTCCGGTAAGAGTGCGATTTTAAGACAGACGGCACTCATTGTGTTATTAGCACAAATGGGAAGTTTTGTGCCTGCTGCCGAAGCGCACATTGGTATGGTAGATAAGATTTTTACCCGTGTGGGGGCTAGTGATAATATCTCTATGGGAGAGAGTACCTTTATGGTAGAGATGAATGAGACGGCGAGTATTTTGAATAATATTTCTGAGCGGAGTTTAGTGTTACTAGATGAGATCGGCCGTGGGACCAGTACCTATGATGGGATTTCTATCGCGTGGGCGATTAGTGAATATTTGCATGAGCATCCTGGGCGACCTAAGACCCTGTTTGCAACGCATTATCACGAACTCAATGAGATGAGTGAGACGTTTGAGCGGATTAAAAACTATAATGTATCTGTAAAAGAATTAAAGGATACGGTACTCTTTTTACGTAAACTCGTACCTGGCGGAAGCGCGCATAGTTTTGGAATACACGTAGCAAAAATGGCAGGAATGCCCCAGCAGGTAGTGAGAAGGGCTACTAAGATGATGGAGAAGCTCGAAAAATCCCATGGAAGCGAAGAACTCACAGGAAAATTGAAAGCCGCCACCGAAGATGAGATGCAATTAAGTTTCTTTAATCTAGATGATCCCTTATTGGAACAGATTAAAGAAGAAATCTTACATACAGATATAGATACACTTACCCCTGTAGAGGCACTTATGAAGCTGAATGAGATTAAACGAATGCTTGTAAAAAAGAAAGAAAGTAAAAGTTTGTAGTGTATTGACAAGCAGGTAATTATCATTTATTTTAAAGATAATGTATAGAATGTTAGATATTTTTTCAAAAAAGGTTTTGCTAAATGTAGAAAAGATGTAAATTTGCATCCGCTGTTTGAAGCAGTAACGTTCCTATAAGAACACATCATGCGAAAGTAGCTCAGGGGTAGAGCATCACCTTGCCAAGGTGGGGGTCGCGGGTTCAAATCCCGTCTTTCGCTCTACTAAATTTGATATACTGAATTAAAAATATACCAATGTTTTGCTTCCGCAAAACGGCTGCTCGAGTGGTGGAATTGGTAGACACGTTGGACTTAAAATCCAATGTCCATTAGGACGTACGGGTTCAAGTCCCGTCTCGAGTACTAAACGGGACACCTTCATTTTTTTTGATGGTGTCCCGTTTTCATTTCCACTCATATTGCCTGTTATAGTTGGGATCGCGCTAAAAATAGAATTTACTCTTATAGTTCGATAACGGTCATTTTTATGGTCAAAGAGGATTCCTTCAGGAAATAGCATATTTTGGAGTCTCTTTTTTGCTTCTAAATCTCCTGAACTCCACAATACAGATAGATTCGAAGAATAATCCACAGCTAAATTAATTGCTTTTTCGAGGTTCGATACATCTAAACTATTTTCTTGCAAGTATTCTTGTTTTTCCATTCGCTCCTTCTCTGATCTTGTTTTGAATTTAATGTATTGCTCCCTTGTGATTTCATTAAATACAAATCGTTCCTCTAACAGTTCTATTTTTTGATCTAAGGCTTTTACTTGCTTTTCTATCGCTGATGCTTCTTGTAACTGTTCTTTGTGTTGTTCTAAGAAGGTGTACTTCATTACTTCTTTTAAAGGAGCGATATATTTCTGATCTGTTAATTGATAGTGTTTAAGAAGTTGTTCAAACTTTTGGTGCATGATTCTAGCACTTCTATTCTCTTTGCTTCCTTTTCGGTTATTTTTATAATAATACAACCCTTTTTTCTTTACGAGATACCCTGTATAGTATCCTCCGCAAGAACTTGCTTTTACAAATTGTTTAAGTGGAAGGTTCTCTTCATCCTTGTTATAGGATTGACTTTTATCCTTATTGCGAAGTGATTCATTGATTTTTAGAAATAGTTCCTTAGAGACCATGGCTTCGTGTTTTCCTTCTATAACTTTATCTGGAATATGAGCGCTTACAACTAATCCACAATAGAAAGGATTTCTAAAATAGTCACTTAGTTTCTTATAGCTTATTGTCAATCCTTTTTTTTCAAGACGCTCTGCTATGGCTCTATAACTTAGGTTTTCTGTTGCTCTCCACTTAAAGGCATAACGCAGTAATTTCCCTTGTTCGTTGATAACGATGTTTTGCACCTTTCCTTTGCCTGGGTTTAAGTTCGTGTATCCGAAAGGAATTGTACCAATCCAATAGCCCTCAAGAAGCTTCTCTTGCATTCCTGTGACGGATTTATCACGTCTTAGTTCGTTATCAAACTGAGAAAACATATAATACAGATTCTGTTGAAACGATCCTGATGCAGTAGTAGCGTCTACATCTTGGGTGACTGAAAGCACAACGATGCCCTCTTTCATAAGCTGTTTGCTTATATACGCTCCATTTGCTCCTGTTCGTGAAAAACGATCATAGGAATATACGATGATATAACTGATCTCTTTTTTATGTTTCTTTACATAGGTAAGCATCTTTTGAAAGTGTTTACGTTCATCTGACTTTGCTGATTCGTATGTGCCACCAAAATATGCTACCACTCCTATTTCCTTGTTTTTAGCATACGCTTCACAATACTTCTTTTGAGTTTCTAATGAAGCATTGTTCTCTGCCTGTTCTTTGGTGGATACACGGGTATAGATAACGGCTTTGCCCTGTGTATTAATCTGCTTGGTTTTTGAAGCCTTTGCATAGGATGCAAAGGCTTGTAATTCCTTGTTTCTCATAATCGCTACTTTTCTAATCTTACCTGACACAAAACCACCTTACAATACCTCTCTAGGCTTTCTATAATATGTTCTGCTTCTTTGGATGTAACCTTTTCAAAACCTTTAAAAGATCGAAGCCTTTTCGGGGTCATCTTTTCTATGTTTGCCATCGATGTTAGTAACATCGATTTTTTACTGGTCTTTGTACAAGTTACATTTTTTGTCTTTACATTCTTTTTCCTTTTTGTAATCTTTTTTTGGGATAACATAATCCGATTCTATCATAGTCATACTTCCATTGTTTGTGGTCAGTACAACCCACTAGTGATCTTGTTCGATGTTAGCATCGCCCTTCTTTAATTAATCATCTGTTTTTTTGGTTGGTTTATGTTTTACCGTTCTTTTAATCTTTGAAATTTTTCCGTTATGCTGTTTAATTTCTATGGTTTGGTAATCTTCTTCGTTTAGAATATCTATAATCCGTTTATCTACGATAATGTCTTCCTCTATCTCTATGAGTTCAACTTCATTGTTTTTCTTAGTGACTGTTATAGTTTGAGTATCATCATCATTCAATGATGCTAAAACAATCCTATCGTTTTCACTTAGCTTAGGGTAATTAATAAATTCTGTACGAAGATGAATATTCTTAATTCTTTCCTTAAACAAGCTATTTAATCGTATTGTGATGTTACTTGTATAAAAACTCACTCTTGACCCATAATGATATGCCTTTTCATCAATAATAGCAGCTTCGCCTTCACTTGTTAATTCTAAGTATAGCGATTGTCTATTTTTTATCATGTGCAATACCGCCTCTTCAAGCATAGGGATTTGCTCATCCATAAAATCAGAAGGGATCGGACTATGTAATTTTTCTTTTACTTTTTTGAGGTTGTTTATGGAGTATCCTAGTTTACGACACTCTACCATAATAGATACCCAATAGAATTCCAAATAGGTAAGAAAACGACTTTTGTGATCTTGTTTTTCATCACTATCAATAAGACCAACATCATACCAATGGCTAATGGCACGACGAGATACTTTTGTGTGTTTTACAGGAACCACTCTTTTGGCAAGTACCTCTCTCCATCCTTCTATACTTTTTATTTTTTTTGTTGCCATAACTAGTAAACGCTTTATTTTTTATATTGTTACATATAAGTAACTTTTTATAAATCTACTGTTTTAATTCAATACCACAAAATAATAGTTAAAAAAAACTTGCAAATATCTTCAAGTCTAAATTACAATTGCAATTATGTAAAGCCTAAATGATAACAAAATACTGTCAAAACAACGTTACACGTGTAACGTTGTTTTAGGGATTTTGACGTGTAACGCTGTCAAATTTGACGGCAAAGGCAATAATACTTTAAAAAATAAGTTGTACATTAGTGTAACAAATAAATATTTATTCGTATGTTTATAACACATTTAGAGTCACATAGACTTGTGTTATTTCTAATAAATTGAAACAGTGAAATGTTAGGCGTAACGTTTATTTCGCTAATAATGTGTACTTTAAAAAAAACAACGTTACACGTGTAGCGTTGTTTGAGGGAAATTGGGTACTAATTACTAATGAAAGAATTAGATCATAAGGAAATCAAATATATGGAATTAAACTGTAAACAATGTGGAACTTTTTTTATTGGGAGAAATAAAAGACAAGTTTATTGCTCTGCAAAATGTAGAACAAAAGCCTGTAGAGTAAGACACGGTAAAGGTAAGTTAAGCGAACTTGTAAAAGAAGAGCCTGCAAAAAAATCTATAAACAATATGGATTTGCTCACAGCTTCTATGGGAAGTGTCATAGGAACCACTTTTCAAGAAGTTGTAAATCCTAAAGCAACATATATTGCACAAAAACGTATAGAAGCCAAGCAAGACCTTTTAATCGATAAAATAGAGAATATTGAATTGAATCAACTTAGTATGTCACAAGCTTTGAATTGTGATAAATACAACAATCCTAAAACAACTATTTTGCCCACTTTGCCTAGGAGTATCAAAGCTAAAAAAGACCCACGAATAAAAAGGCTTGTGGATATAGAACTAAAAGAAGAATGGATAGATCGAAATTTTTATTGGGTAGCCCCTACTGTAATCGTTACCGTTTTGTATGTCTGCTATAAATTAATTCCAGATAAACGTCAAAAGGAAGTAGCTTAACTTAAAGAATTCTATCCCCTAAAAAGGTGCTTTAAGCACATAATCCAATATACTGACACCTTCTCTACAATACATCATAGTTTTAAAACCTCAATAATATTACGTCTTTGCCGTACTATTATTGAGGTTTTATTATTGTTTTAATTTAATCATTAACAGTATATTAGCAATCCTTATCGTTGATAATTATTTTATAACTATGAAGGGCTGTTTCATTTTATAAAAAGGGAAAAGATTACATTATTTCTGTTTAATCTAAATACCTTAAATAAAATGAAA
Organism: uncultured Flavobacteriaceae bacterium; assembly: GCA_964351845.1. Taxonomy (GTDB): domain Bacteria; phylum Bacteroidota; class Bacteroidia; order Flavobacteriales; family Flavobacteriaceae; genus Dokdonia. The sequence continues at coordinate 17,426 of CAYGQJ010000033.1, forward strand.
AATCGTTTAATTATTTTGTCATGCGTTATTCTTGGATTAGTAACAAGTTGTACTCCTCCAGAAAAAATTTCAGAAGAAACTGAAATTCAATTAGTAGATAAAACTGAAAATGTCAGACCAGGGAATCAAGGACAACAAGGTGGCTAAGATTTTTAATAATCTTGTCAGGGTTAATATTATACCTTGACAAGATTTATGATTATTTTAATATAACTATTGATAATTTACACGGTTGGTCTAATCAAGCGAATTATATTTGGTCACTAACTCAAACAATTTCCCCAATTTTAATAATGACGGGTTTATATCTAAGACCTTTTGTTATATCGTTGTTTGTGCCAATATTTTGTTATGTACTCCAATTTTATTTTGTGATTAATAGTGACATAGTCCTAGATAATCCTATGACTTGGTTGTATGTGACAGGGACTTCAATTCTTATATTATTTACAATTCGATTTATTAAGAAACAACTAGATTACATAGCTTCTCTCAACAACTTGAAAATCGAAGTTATGGAAGAGATTATAGATGCTAGCAATGAATTGCTTAAAGGGGAAAAAGACAATGGGCAAAGGAATTGATTACTATAAAAAAATAATTGAATTGAAGTATCGAATTCAAGAATTAAAAAAACAATATGAGTTAAAGCAAATCTCTTTGGCTACTTATAAAGAACAATTAGAAATAATTTTAGAGGAATTAAAGGATAATGTTAAAAAAGTAGAAAGCGATGAATTTGCTATAATGCTAAACCAAATAATAACGAATTTAAAAGTTATTTCGATAAGCCTCTTTTGTTTGTTTTATTAAGTTCTTCTGTTGTCTCACTTATGGCATCCTTCGCCTTTAAATCGGCTAATATTAGATAAAGTACATTCTCTAATTCGTCAAGTTTCCCTTTTAATGTATTTTCTACTAAAGTTAAAATAGATTTCACAAATACATCATTTTGAATATCATTAGATGAAATATTATTCAAACTATCTGGGCTAACTATCATATTTCCTTGATCCATTATAAACCAAAAAATATTTAGATCAGGATACGCCTTTAATATAGTACAAGCATTATCAACTCCTAGACTTTTACCCCTATCTAAAAAGCCCTGAGAAAGACCTGTACGCTCGTAAAAACTATTTTTAGAATATCCTTTTTCTTTAAGGTAATGAATAAGTTTTTGTTTGTGATTCATAAATAATTACGACAATTATCTTTTTTATATTGATTTTTGTCTATATTTGTATTGATTAGTGATCAAGTCTCTATGATAATTAGAGATTTAACACACAAATATAAACAAAACGTACTCAAAGTATGGATTGTTGATTGTGTGATAAACACAAGTTCTTTTTTTCGATAGTTCAACATAGATTAAACAAATCATAATTGTAAATGAGTAAACTTGATGCTCTTTCACACCTAAAGGTTCGTTGGATTATTGATTTTTTTTTAAAAGGACTTGTGTTTTACTAAACAGTAAGTTATCTATGATTGAAGAGTACTAGCTGTTACTCTTGAAAATTTCTTCCCTAAAAAATTATAACTAAATCATAGGCTTGTTTTCTTGACTAAGAGGTAAATCATGTTTAAAGTACTTCTTATTTCTTAGTCTCGTAGAAAACACTAACATTTTTGAGAGTTCCCTAATTAGATAAGTCACTTCACTCATTTATATGATGTTGCGTAATTTCTATGTCTATATTTGAACTCTCCTAAATTTTTAAACACTCTTTTATTGAGTATTAATTTAAAAACACAAATGAAGAAAATGATTAAGAATGTAGGATTATTGAGGGCTAGAATATTTCTAGTTTTCACAGCAATGACACTTTTTATATGTTGTCAAAAAGATGATGAACCCTTCACACAGCTAGAGGTTCATCAACATGAACAATCACAAACAACCACTACCCATGTCTATTTAGATGAGATTCCAGAAGTAGCAGAATATCTCTCAACACTTGGAGATCATAGAGGACATTTTACTATAGAGAAGTCAGTTGAAACAAATTACAGATCAAATGAAGCTAATTTAGTGATAGGGACGCTACAAACTAGCGAGATTATCCAAGTAACAGATCAGTATGACCATAAGAATCATACATTTTTACTCAGTTCTATTGAGAGTAATGATGCAACTGTTAAGTCGACATTTAATCTTGTGGTTCAAGAATCCTCTACTGGTTTATTCTCATATATTGTAGAATATCGACCTGATGAGGATTGGATTCCTAATTATAGAGATACACAAGATTTTTCAACCTTTAGTGGACAAATCATACATTACAGTATCACAGGTAGGTATATAGCAAAACTAAACTTACTAGACGGTGTAGCTATTAATGGGGAAACCAGAAGCCCTTGTTCTGATGATGGTAATCCCAATGGAGATACAGGAAATAATGGTGGTAATGATGGAAGTCCAGGACCAGGAGATAGTGGAGATGGTGGAGATGGTGATGGAGGTGGTCATGGAGACAATCCCCCACCAGATATTGATGTGTCAGCAGAACTTAAATGGCTTTGTGTTTGGAGACAATTTTTACATAATGAGCCAAGTGAGTGTAATAACCCAGAAGCTGGGGGGTCATGGATTATTTTAATTACCTACGGAGATAAGAGTGTAGAAGACACGGTACGATGTCCTGATGATCTACCTGAACTTCCTGAAATGTGCAATGATGGCAATGGCGATCCTTGTGATTGTGCTCCCGATGGAGTAACTTGTATGGAAGAAGAGCCAGAAGAAGAACCTGACAACACAGAGACTAATGAAACAGTAGGGGTTATATTTGATTTAGGACTAAATAGAGATTGTAGAAAGTTAGAAAATTTAGCAAATAGCCCAAGTTTTCAGCAACGTATGCAAGAACTTATTGCTAACAATAGTGGGAACACTGAAATAGCTTATTATGGAAGAAATGACAACAATGACAATATGAATTATGCTGATGTTGATAGATTTGAAAGTGAAGAAGGTAAAAAAGAAATAAATGCTCCAACACCACAAGACCCTATTGATTCTTATATTCACAATCATTTTAATGATGGTAACGGTACACTTTCTATTTTTTCTCCGGGAGATTTTTATGCCCTTTATACTCTTTACAGCCAAGGAAGAATAGCTAATACTAGTGATTTTGTTATGGTAATGACTTCGCCTGGTATAAGTAATAGTCCCGATGATGATACTTTATATGCGATTACATTTTCAAGTGAAAATGACTTTGCAGAAACTGGCTCATTTTTGTTGAGTAATCTTGATATTGCTGAAAACATTTTTAGAAAATCTGGCCTTTTAGCAAACGTTGATCCTGAAATAGCAGAAAGGCAAATGACGCAGATTTTTAAAGATAATAATTTAGGTCTAACTTTGTTCAGAGGTAACATTAATGATTTAAATGATTGGACAAGAGTGAGAAGAAAAAATAATAATGATTTCTCAGAAAGTAATTGTAACTAAAAATATAGAAAATGAAAAATATAATAATAATTTTAGCAATTTTATTTATAACAGTAGCGTGTAAAGCGCAACAAATAGTGCCATTAGGCACTTCTTATGAATCAATAGAAAATAGAAATTTTTATATAAAAGATATTGATAATCATCACGATGCTATTGTAGGTGTTTGGAAATGGGAAGACGGAGATAACTCTTTTGAAATCACTTTGCAAGAGTTTGAGATGTTTAATTACCCTCCAAGTTTACAGCAATTTAGAGACGAAATATTTGGGAAATATACATATATAGAAAATGGAGTTCAAATAGCTTTTGTTAGTGAAATAAATGTAACCCCTGACGCTGTTCTTTACGTAAACTATTTATCACCTACTAGCTATGATGTGATTATGGTAGATGTATCAACTGGAGCGTATAAAGTTGGTGAGTTTGTTTTATTGGATGATAATACTGCAACTCTATCTTTAAGAGCAAGCGAAGGTATTAAAATTGATTATGTTGGCAGTGAGAATTTTTCTCTACCGACAGACATTACACTTATCAAGCAATAAGCGTTTATTTAAACGCCACATTATAATTAACCCTTCAATATAATATTGGAGGGTTAATTACCTAGTGACCTAATCTAAGCCTATTGGTTTCATTAAATAGGTAATATAGTTTTCTTACTAAACTTTTAATCCAAAAAATAGAACTATTTACCCACCTGATTTTTAGTCATTGCACCACATTTTCAAAAGGTCTTTTGGGTATAGTTCTATGACTTTAATAAAATTATGAATACAACAGTACAAGCGTATGCACTGCAATTAGAAGCTATAAATTACAAGTCTTTATGGTTAGGTGCTAATGTTATGGAGAAAATAGAGGGTATAACAAGCCATACAGCGTTTACACGTCCTATACCTGAACTTCATAGTGTTGCAGAGATTATAGGACATTTAATAGCTTTGAATATAGATGTTATTAATAAGATAAAAGAATATTTCTATATACAGCAAGTCTATCAACCTGATCATTGGCGTTCTAATGAGGAACTTAAAACCATTGGTTGGAAGCAACTAAAAGAAGATTATGAAAAGAGCATTTTATCATTAATCATACTTCTTAAAGATAAAGATGATTCTTTTCTTGAAAAAACATACGCAGAAGATAACCATAAGAGTCGTTACCCTTTTGAGTATGCCTTAGAAGGTATTATACATCACATTTTATATCACTTAGGACAAATAGGTATTATCATAAAACTTCTTATTAGAAAATAACTAAATTACATCAACATTTTATTGAACCATTACCAATCATGAAACATATATTATTTTTATTAATAACAATTTTCTGTTTAGAGAGTCAGGCACAAGATTCAAGTCCGTCAATAAGTTACCAAACTATTTTTCATAAAAATGGTGAACTCTGGATTGCACAAAAATTTATCGATGGTCAAAAGGTACTTCAAGAATCTTATTATGAAAATGGAGTATTGAAGGAGAGATTTAAAATAAAGAATGATAAACCACATGGATCAGGTGTTTATTACTTCCCTAGTGGTAGTGTTCAAGAAAAATATACTTATTTTAACGGGAGACTAATCGGAAGCCACGAAAGGTATTATACCTTAAAAAAAATTCGATTTATACGTACTTATAACAATAAGAAAAATTTATCAGGAACAGGAACTTGGTTTCATCCAGACGATAGCATAATTACAGGTAAGTTCCCTTATGATGAAGATGGTAAAATTCACGGCATATTTATCAAATATCCTAGAGACGAAAATTGTGATTTATTAACTGAAGTTAAATGATTATTATAAACATGGTAAAGTGATTACTAAAGAGCAATCACTCCATCTCGCCTAGAATTTACATTCTGTCACATACTGGAGGAAAAGAAGAAAAACGCATATAAAACTTTGCGTTAAATTAAGTTTAGTATACTATCTATTCAATGTAAGAAGTTAATTAAGATCATATTGTAAATTATACATTATGGATATAGTTTGTTTTACTGCAAAAAGGAAAAACAGTATAATTTAAGAGTATAAGTCCCCCTAGTAAAAGGTTTCTCTCCCAGGGGAGATTTCTATATCTTATGGAAAATCATTAGACTAAGATGTATAATACTTATATATTTAGTTTGTAAGTGTATCGTTACTTTTTAATGTTAGGAGTTGCCATTTTTTTAAGGTCTTGAGCAGGTTTTAAAATAGGTGCGGGAGGAAAACGTAAATCACCATATTTTGATTTTATAGATCCTGATTGTGATACATCATCCTTTCTATTAGCCACAATATGCCAAGAAAATTTAGTGTTAGAATTTCCTTGTTGAAGTTCTTTTACAGTAAATCCTAAAGAAGATTTATTAGTAACATACACTCCATTACAATCACCCTCTAGTTGTATAAAGACCTTTAAAGGGTGCGCTTCATCAACTATTATATTTTTTGAAAATATGGGGTCAATAGAAATTTGTGCCACTCCGTTTTTAAGCCTTCCTACTCCATAGTCTTCAAAAAGTACTTCTGGTGCTTCTGGTGTAAACATAATATGCTGTGTATTATTGTTAACACCTTCAACAATAGTAGAAACAGTTCCGTTCCCAACAATCTTATAGTTAGTTCCTCCTATTCTAGCACCCGCATAGGCAAAAGAAATAGCACTAGCATCATCACTACCACTTCTCAAAAAGGCACCATAAAAAGTATCTCCTGTAGGTCCTGACCCCGTATTTGCATTAGCTTCAAAACCAGCCAGACGCACCAGAGGGTCTCTTGGATCTCCATCAAGAATACTACCAGAATAATTAGTTTGAAATATCGCAGAGTCTCTATCTCCATTAGTATCAATAGGGCTTTCAACTAATGAAACAAGTCCTAGATCTAATGCCGTTGATGATATGCCAGTATTAAGGGCATTGGGGTTAATACTAAATGGCGACCCTCCTAAGACTCTTAATGCTACATTACCAAACGTAGAGGCAACACTTGAGTTAAAAACAAGTAGGCTAGTAGCGCCATCGGGAGCAGTATTTAATGAATACATCGATGGAATAATTGGATCTGCTGTACTTAATGTAGCACTCGAAGAAATCGAAATTACACCAGCACCCGCCCCGTTATTCTGCCCAAATATAGCGGTATTAAAACGGTTTGTTGAAGACGTAAATGAATAAATACCATTATCAAAACCATCAACGGTCAAGCCTGTTGAAAGATCTGGTGTATTGGTGCCAATACCAAAATTACCTGTATCTCCTATAAACCTACCTCTTTCAATATTATTAGTTCGTATCACAAAATCTGTATTGTCAATTGTCCCTAAAAAATTGGTGCTTGGGTCTGTCTGAGAGTTACCCCTTATAGACCAATCAAGACTATTGTTGCCAGTGATACCCAACCAACGACTGCCGTTCCAGTAGTAAAAACCGACTCCAGTAGTTGTATTTGTGTTGTATACAAGTAAACTTTCTGTAGCTCCTCCTGTAACTGGATCAATGGTAGATAAGTCTATGATATCAACCCGAGGTATTAATATTCCCTTGTCTGTTGAATTAATATCCAAAAGTGATGCACTATCAGGATTTGTTGTACCTATTCCTACTTGAGATAATAACAACGTTGTTTGTAAAGTTAACAAAAATAAAAAAACCAATGACTTCATGATATCTATAATTTGGGATAACAATAATTTAATCTCACATTTCATTCTTATTCGATCACCATAACTACTGGTGCTCTGGCATCAAAGGCTTAGAAGGAGCGTTTGAAAACAGTTAGTTTTTAAAAAATATTAAAACTTTCTTATGTTGAATAACCTGAGAGTTCCACCTCGCGATTATTTATATCAACTATTTTATTATTACTTTTTTATGAATTTATTTGAGAAGTGTTTATTATTTTTTACATCTATTGATTTAATAAAGTATGTCCCTTTCGCTAATTGAGACACATTGATTGGAGACTTTAAATTATAGTTATCAAAACTTAATACAACCCTTCCTGAAATATCAATAATTTTAACATCTAAGGTTGGTGCAATACCATTTACATTACCCAAGAATAAAAAACTTTCAGATGGATTAGGATACAAGTTTAGACTTAAATTATTTTGATTATCATCCACATTAAGGTTACAAAACTCAAATTCTCCAAAATTTACTTCAACAAATCCTTGATCCCCTAGAAATTCACATAATTCTGGACAATATTCAGTACAAGAATAAAACCCATAATTGCCAGATTCAGAAACTGTTATAAAGCTTCCAATCTCTCCATCTATTATACAGGGATCTGCCGGATCTGGAGGAATTGCAATTGGTGTACAACTAAACCATGTATGTTCGTCATATAGAACTGGAAAACCATTTTCAAAAGTGACAACTGAGCCTTCACATACATTAAATTCTGCTTGTCCAACTTGCTCAAATGATCCTTCCTCGAATGTAGTAATCATAAATGGTAGCCCAAAAGCAAAGCCATCTATTGTTACTATTTGACTCTGCTCTGTACAGTTTTCAAAAATTACTTCAACAAAAAATTCAAAAAAGATATCATCTTCATCAACTGTGAATGTTTGGGAAGTAGCACCAGATATAGGTTCAAAATCTCCCCCTTCAAATATATCTCTACGAAACCATTGATAACTATCATATTCTTGAGTAGATAGGATTTCGCTATCAGAAGGGTCACAATATAAAATAGTATTTTCTAATATAACACCTAACCTTGGACTAGTTATAGTAGGCTCAAAATCACATTGAGCTTTAACAGAGGTGTAAAAAGATAAAAATAGAACAAAAATTGGATATAATTTTCTCATTTTTTTATTTGATTAATTTAAAGAACAAAAGTATACTTTATCATTAAATTTTATCTTTAAAAATGTAGGAGTAGCTTATTTTATTTAGGGAAATACAAAACACAAACAACCAAATACATTAACACATTAAACTTATTACAACTCTATAGCTTCATAAAGATTTTTTTTGAAAGTCCTAGAAACAGGTATCTCTTTTCCATTATCCATGAGGGCAAATACACCTTGTTTTTTACTTAATAATTTAATTTTATCAAGATTAATTAGATATGATTTATGAATTCTTAAAAAATTATATGGGGTTAATTTATTTTCAAATTGTTTTAAATTTTTTGAAATTAAAATTTCAATATTATTATTCATCACAAACTTTGTATAGTTTCCTTCACCAATACAGTATATAATATCATAAACCGCTAAAATATGAGTTCCTTTAGTATCTGAAATTGGAATTTTAGGGCTGATATATGAATTTTGAAAAGTTTTTTTTAATGTTGCTAAATCAATTTCCCTTTGTGTAGTATCCTTCTTAAGTTTGTGTATTTTTTTAATTACAGCAATTAACTTGTCAGGATCTATTGGCTTTAGTATATAGTCTACAGCACCATATTGATATCCTTTTATAGCATAAGAATCATAAGCTGAGACAAAAACAATGTGAAAATCAATTATTCTTAGTCGATTAAGAATCTCAAATATTAACAAATTTCCAATTTGGATATCCAGAAAAACTATATCGGGATTTGAATTTGAAAACAACTCGATAATTGATTTTTCATCTCTTGCCTCACCAATGACGGATACTTCGCTACAATAGTTATTAAGAAGAAGTTTAAGGTTTTCGCGATCTTTTTCTTCATCATCGACAATTATACATTTAAGTTCTTGATTCATTTTGTAAAATTTTAAGGGGTAGTTTGATGATGATTTCTGTCCCTATAGGTTGTTTTGAAAGATCATATAAATCGTTTGTAACAAGATCTATATTATATTTATTTATTTTATTTAAAATTTTAACCCTTTCTTTTATATTATCTGTGGCAATTGACAAATGTTTGTCATGAGTAACACCTTGTTTTACTATTTGTGCTCTACGACGACCTATCCCATTATCTCTTATAATACAAATAATTAAATTTTCATGTTTTTTAAATTCTAATTCTAATATATAACTCATATTATCGCTTACAAATCCGTGATTAATGGCATTTTCAACATATGGCTGAATAAGCATAGAAGGAATAACTGGATTAACAGTGGTGATATTATTATCTATATTTATTCTTACTTCAAATTTATTTTTGAACCTTTCTCTTTCTATCATTATATAAGATTTAATAAGTTCTAGTTCATCGTTAAAACATATAAAGATATCATCTGAACTATCTAACACCTTTCGTATAAGATCGGAAAGCTTTGACATAAAAGACATTGCTTTTCTATCTTCTTCTTTCAGTATGTAATTTTGTATAGTGCTAAACGAATTAAACAAAAAATGTGGGTTCATTGTAGACCTTAATGATTTCATTCTATTTAAGCTAAGTGCTTGCTGAACTCGATAATACCTAATCTTACTTCGGTATTGATAAAAAATAAAGGCAATTAAAATTAATATAACAAATACACTAAGTAAATAATTAATAATTTTACTACTTTGAGCCAATGCACCTACTTTATCTTTCTCTTCTTCTAGCTGTAATATTTTGTTCTCTTGCTCAGAAATAAGTGCTTTGTATTTAATTTTCGCAACTTCTTTTTCTATGAGATTTTTTTCTGTTTTAACTTGTAATGGTTTTAAAGCTTTTAGTAATTCTGTACTTTTTTTAAAATCCCCTAATTCTTCATAAGATTTAGCTAAATCCTCTTGAGCTCTAATAATTAAAGAAATACTATTCTCATTTTTAAAAGCTTCAATTGCTTTTTCTAAATAAAAAATAGCCTTGTCATAATGTTTTAAATTAAAATGAATGATTCCAAGTGTATGCATTAAAGAACTATAAAAAGTATCATTATATTTAGGTTTTAAATTCGCTACATCTATATCATCTTCTATCAATTTTAAAGCCTTCAAGTATTCTTCTTTGAGAGTGTATCCCCATGCAAGGTTTCCAATAACAAGATCACAAAGTCTTTTTTCTTGAAGGGAGCTACAGGTCTTTAAAGCTTTTTCACTGTAATAAATTAATGAATCAGCTTTCTCAAATGTTGAGGATATATTAATATATGATAACGTTTTATAATAATCGAGCTTAGTTTCAGGGAGTGACTTTAATCCTTTTGCATATGACTGCCTTGCTAAGTCATTATCTCCCGCATCTGTATATAGACGAGCTATTGAATAATGTAGCCTCCATTTTTCTGCTTTATCTTTCGTGAATTGTAATAAATCGAAGGCTTTGTTATATAACATAAGAGCTTTAAAGTAATTATATTCTGATTTTTCAAAATCTCCTAAGACAATTAAAGACCTAACAATACCAATTGTATCATTTTTTTTTTGGCAATAGGAATATAAAGAATTTATAATATTCCTAGCTTTTCTAGAGTTTCCTAAAAACTCTTGTTCTATATGTTGAAGTTTTAAACCATATCTTATTATTACCTTTTGAGAATCTAATTGTACAGCTTTGTTATAGGCTTCTTCTAAAATCATTGCAGATTCTCTATACTTTTCTATACCGTAAAGACTGTCTCCTTTAGTTATTAACCTTTCAAGAGAGGAATTATCTATATCCTGAGGATTAGCATAACAATAAAAACCTTCAAAAGAAAAAAATAAGTAAATTATACAATAATAAAATTTATTTTTCAAAGAAATCTAGAGTTTTAATTAGTTTTTGAATTTAAAAAAAAATCATTAGTGTCCGATTAAATTTTTTAAAAGCTGGATTTCCTAGCTGGATTTCCCACTTTCTAGTATTTTGGTTTTACCACAAACTAAATACTATGAATAAAAGTACTCATTTTAGTGGACATCCGATGAGGGAAATTCTTTGTATTTTTTGGCTTAAAGCGAAAAAAATGCCTAAGAAATTTGATATAATTAAACTTCTTGTAAATATAAAAAGCTAATCTAATAGCTTAGTCGAAGAGTTGGACGAGCTGAAAATGAAAATATATGATTATAAGTTACTTACATTAAATTTCCACAAAATTGCCTTAAAAGACTAATTATTTACGTCGAATCCACATTAATTTAGTGAAAAAACCGTTTATTTGATGAGAATGGTCACATGCAAATAAAGTTTGCACTGCTAGCAATTACAGATTAATCATAAACGTAGTTAAGTTATCAGTCTTATTATTAATTTTTAATTTCTTCCTTAGTCTATACCTGGCTTTTTCTATAGCGCTTATACTTTGCCCCGTTATTTCTGAAATTTCTTTTGTGGATAAATTAAGCTTTAAAAAAGAGCATAGCCTAATATCTCCTGGGGATAGTTCTGGATATCTTGAAGATAATTTTTGATAGAAATCTTCGTGCACTTCTTTAAATCGTATTTCAAACTCATTCCAAGACTTTATATCGTAAATTTTTTGAACCCTTTTATTTAACTGTAAGCTTCCCATAGTTAGAACTGTTTATTCTTCTAATATTTCTTCAAATTGACCTCCTCCCAATTTATGGACTGGTCATAACTGGAATTTCTGAGCTATTTTCATTCTGTTTTATGAACTCATTGGGCGATATATCTCCCAATGAGTTGTGTGGTCTAAAGGAGTTGTAATCTTCCCTTCAAATGTCAAATTTCTCTTGTGCGTCCTCCATCGATAAGAACCAATTTACATTAAGGCATTCATCTCTAAATGATCCATTAAAACTTTCTATAAACGGGTTGTCCGTTGGTTTTCCTGGTCTAGAGAAGTCCAGCTCTACATTATTCTCATAAGCCCACTTATCTAGAACCTTGCTAATAAATTCACTCCCGTTATCCACTTTTATGCGTTTTGGAAGGCTTTGTTGTTCAAAGGTAATGTTTTCCATAACTTCTACTACATCACTTCCTTTTAGAGATTTTCCTACCTTAATGGCAAGGCACTTTCTACTATAATTATCCACTACAGTTAAACCCCTAAATCTAGTGCCGTCAAAGAGTTGATCTGACACAAAATCCATACCCCAACATTCGTGTAAAGTAGAAGAAGTCCCATCATTAGGCTGTCTATTTGCTGCTGATCTATTACGCTTTGGACGTTTGCTGCGAAGATTTAACCCTTCTTCACAATATACTCTGTACACACGCTTATGATTGTCTATATAACCTTCCGCCTAAGCAAAATGTAGATACGCCAGAAGCCATAACGAACTCTGGTGGCTGCTATCTCATTCATACGCATCCTGAGACATTCATCATTACGCCCTTTGTGCCTGTAGTAAAAAACACTCTTGGATAACAGTATTACACTACAGCAACGGTTAATGGATATATTGTATTCCATCCTGATATTCTCGACCATCTCCCGCTTTTGAGAAGGTCTTAGAACTTTTTTTTCAGTACATCCTGAAGAATCTGTTTGTCTAAGCTAAGATCCGCCACAAGCTTCTTTAACTGAATATTCTCCTGCTCTAAACTCTTAAGACGTCTGAGCTCAGATACACCTAAACCATTATATTTCTTCTTCCAATTGTAAAAGGTAGCTGAGCTGATACCCATCTTTCTACATACTTCTTCAAGTCGGGTTCCAGTCTCAACTTGTTTTATAGCAAAAACTATCTGGGATTCTGTAAATTTTGATCGTTTCATAAGTAAATAATCGCTTTTAAAGTTAGTCAATATTTACTCAGGTTTTTCTAGTTTTTGACTGTCCAGTTTAAAGGGAGGAGGTCAAGTTTTTAAAAACCGCTTCTGCATACGGGTCCTTTTTATAGTGAGACTTTCTTGAAACTTTGAGTTTTGATTTGTGATTACGCCTACAATGAGAGTAAAGCGCCCCGTAATGAACACTTTCCCCTAATTCTTGTTCGATGAGACCTTGAAGTTCTACATAAGAGGTGATGGTAGTTGAAGGATTATTGAACCTATCGGAAATAAAATCGACTGCTTGTTGAGAAATTGTTTTGGTATTGTTACCTCCTACTCGAATTGATATGAAGCTCTTAAAGCCTTCACGAGAATAGGTCTTGAGCCATTCACGAATCGTTTTTTCAGAAAAACCTAATTTTGACGCTAAATGACTCTGGTGTTCAACCTTTCCTTCCTTCAATAATATCAAAGCTTTTAATCTTCCTCGTTCTCGATCAGATTTCGCTTTCCGTAGATGAGAACGTAAATCCGAAAGGCTTTCATCAATTGTAATATCTATCTTTTTTGGCATACAACAAGATAAATATTATTCCAGTAAAATCAAAGATTTAATTGTATAATCTCACTTTATGCTAAAGGAATGAGTGTGTCAGATTTTGAGGATGAACTTCAATAAATTTACGGATTTAGTCTTTCTACCTCGGCTATTTCAATTATAACCGATAGAGTTAATCAACACGCATTAGATTGGCAAAACAGACCTCTAGAGAGCGTTTATTGCGTTGTGTGGATGGTATAGTCTTTAAAAAGTAATAAACAAGACTATTTATCTGGCGGTAGGACTCAACAGAGAGGGAGGTAAAGAGCTTTTAGGGATGTGGCTAGGTCAGAATAAGTCTGCTGCTTTTTGGCAAGGAGTACTTACCGATATGAAAGCTCGTGGTGTAGAAGATATCTTGGTCACAGTAACCGATAACCTAAATGGCTTAACCCAATCTATTAAAAACGTGTTCCCAATGGCAGATGCTCAGATATGTGTAGTACATCAAATACGCAACTCTGCTCGCTATGTAGTCTGGAAAGACAAGAAAGCCTTCACAGTAGATATGAAGCACATCTATAATACTCCTAACAAACGTGAGTTCGACGTAAATAATTAGTTATTCTTTATAGTATGATTATGCTAAAGTATAATCTAAATAACTAAAAATCATATATTTGTTCATTTTCTTTGCTCGTCCAAAGAAAACCGAACCAAAAGAAAAGACGCTTTTTCTTAGGTATTTTTTCGCTTAAAGCGAAAAACCACAAAGAAGTTCCTAAATTTTTTCCAAGGCTTCAAAAATTTTTAACGGAAATCCCTTGTTATACTTGAGAAAAAGAAGAAAAACTTATATCGAACTCACGTTAACAAGGAAATGGCAGGAATAGAACTAGAACGATTTGCAGAAAAATGGAATGATAAATATCCCTATACAGTACAATCCTGGCAGCGCAACTGGGATGAACTAAACGTATTCTTCGACTTCCCGTTAGAGATCAGAAAAATTATTTATACTACAAACTTAATTGAAAATCTAAATGGAAAAATTAGAAAATATACCAAAAACAAGATGGCATTCCCTACAGATGATGCACTTAAAAAGTCAGTATATCTAGCCCTTATGCAGATTACTAAAAAAATGGACGCAACCAATTCATAATTGGAGGCTAATACTTAACCAGTTCTTAACTATATTTGAAAAACGGGTTCAACTATAAAAAGATAAACCCGCTGAAATTCTGTTTACACAAAATTTTGGATACTGTCACCCCAACGGCTCTGACTCGGTGATTATTTATTTTACTGATCCCTAATAGAGAGATGTGTCTCTGTAGGGAATATAGTTTATTCTACTCTCTTTATCCTTTATTGGGTTATGTGAATTTTACGAGCTTTTGTTAACCCATTATCAGTTGTAAATTTTACAATGTAAATTCCAGGACTTAACTGGCTTGTTGGGAATATGAATAAATTATTATTTGATAAATCTTGACTTAAGAAAATTTGCTTTCCTAATATATCAAATAATGTAACATTTATCAATGCTATACGATTAGGGTTTCTAATTTCTAATTGACTAGCATTATTATTTTGAAAGATACTAAAAGACTCTAAAATACTTTCAGTACTAACAATTTCTTCTATACTTAATGTTTCATCTTCTTGTTCCCATTGAGAATCTTCTTCCCAATCTGTATCTTCTTCAGTAGTTTCTTCTTCTTCTTCTTCTTCTTCTTCTGAAGTATCTTCTTCTGGGGTATTATCTTCCTCTACTTCTCTTGTAAAACGAATTTCAAATCTTTTAGGGTAATTACCAATAGGTAATTGTAAAAGCACACTTTCATTTTGTATGTCAAAATAAGTTTCTGAAATTGTGTCAAATAAGAAGATTCCCTCATAATTAAAATGTTTAATATCTCTAGCTCTAAGTCTAAATTCAGAGGGAACTTCTGCGTTTATTGATAATACTAATGCTTGGTACTCATCATCAGGAATTGCATTAATGACATATTGATCTTTTTCATTAATAGAAAAAGTAACGTCATTAGCTAATAGCCCAGCGGCTTTACCATCCATTGCTTTATCATATCCTCTAGTAGCATTGTCAAGAATCCCAACTCCAAGTTCACGTCCGTATGTATCATTTATATTGATGCCCACTTTAAATTGCGGAAAAGAAGAGAGATTATTAATATTGTCATAATAAGTTCCTACACCAATAGCTTCTAGAGTTTCATCTTCAGCTGTATTTTCATTACTCCTAAAATCAGAGTTATTACCTTCTTTTACAAATATTCTCATGTTATTTGTAAACATAAAGGTGTTTGAAATTTGTGTATCTGATCCCACAACCATAAATCCTTGAGCTACTGGAGCAAATCGTCTCTTAAGAGTTACATCTCCAGATCCAATAGTTCCACCAATAGGATTTCCATCTTCATCATACATAAAATATTGAGCAGCTACATACATTCCATCTGTAGCTAATAATCCCATAGGTGAGTACACCCCATATCCTGCTTGATATTCTTCTATAAAATGTGTTTGTGCACTAGGGTCGCTTTCCCAGAAATATGCCATACCATCTATTACATCAGTTCTGGATACATTTACAGAATTCCCACTAGGTAATGTTGTGTTTATGGTACCTGATCCTGAGTTTAATAATAGGAAATAATTTAAATCTAAAGCTGATGGATACGGATTTCCTGTTATTGTTTGTGTCCCAGTATTTACAATCGCTGTGATCGTACCATTATTAGGTCTTCCTTTAAAATCAATACGTTGTCCTAGTCCATCTCCAAGTATCCCTAAATTATTTGCCACACCATCACCAGCATCAGTAGGGTCAGAACCAGAAACTCCTTTCATGGTAAAACCTAGACCAGCAGGTAGCGACCCCGTACTTTGTACTGGAATAAAATCTGCAGTAGCATTACCCGCTTCATAACCATAAATCCAAAAAGAAGCAATGCTAAGTTGACCAGAACTAGGTCCTGATACACCATTTAATCCAGTACCTATTAATGCATTATTACTGTTAACTTCTACTCCAGCTCCCCCAATTGCAGGTACATAAAATACACTTTGAGGAACAGAAACAGAACTTGTATTAGAATCTCTAAAAGCAAAAATACCATTTCCAGCAGCTCTTTCAGTACCATCATCATTATGAGCTACGCCCACAGGTGAAGCCCATAAATTATAATCCCATTGGTTAGTAGTGCCTTCTTGATAAATAGAAACATCTCCTGTTCCTTTGCTCAATTGATCGCTACCATTACCTTGCAACAATTGGGATCCATTTCTTAATACTACATTAGGGATATTATTTTGTGTAGAAGAGGCAAGAATACTATTAGTTTCTAATTCAACGTCTTGATCTATGTAAATGAAAATGTCATTTATATAAATATATGATGCATCAGATACAGTAGGGGCTACATACAACTGAGCATTTGCTGTAAAACTTAGGAAAATTAGTGCTAGAATAAGTAGGTTTCTCATAACGTATTTACTTTTAAAAATTCAAAATACAGATTTGGTAAATTGAGCATAATACATATAAAAAATCACCTTTTTTATACTTATTTATTATTGAACTGTTTTTTTTTGAGTGTTGTAGTTTAATATTTATTCTATAAGGTTTATTTGCAATAAAGCATAAATAGTTTTGAAATAAGAAGCCCTTTAAAATGTTGTCGTAAGCTTTTGCTTTGAGAATTATTTATTTTAGAAGTTTTTGCTCTAATATTTTTAGTCTATTCTCTAATTCAGCATTGGTTTTTTCTTGCTTTTCTATAGTTTCTAGTAGCTTGTCAATGAGTACTTGTTGTTCTTGAGTTGCTTTTATTAGAGGGACTACGAAGGTGCTGTAAGAGATTTTATAATGCTGTTTTGACTCATCTTGAGGTGCGATCACGCCATTAAAATCATAATTCAATTTATCTGCCAACGCCTTAACTTCTTGAGCGATAAATCCAGACTCTACTTTATCTTGGGTAGAAGTCGTAGTAGTTTCATTACCTAAAAATGTATTGATTTTTTCTTGATCTACTTTGTAGGTTACGGGACGTAAATCTTTAATAAAATCAAGTCCAGGAACATTTTCTGTTACGTCATATTTAAATCTTCCGTCAGAGAGATTGGACCAAGTCGTATATCCTCCTATAGAGCTTACAGAGGCGTTTCCAATCACTACTTCGTTTGCCGAGGTTGTTACTGCGCCAAAACCAATGGCAATTGAACTATCTCCCTTAGCCACTGCATCATGACCTATTGCAATTGAACTGTTAAAATCTGAGGTAACATCTGTACCAATCCCAATAGCGTTTATACCAGATGCACTAGCAAAAAGTCCAATTGCTGTAGCGCTCTGAGCTGCAGAAGGCTGATGCCCTATGGTTATAGCATAATCACCAGTAGGATAATTACTGTAGCCTAAAGAAACAGCAGAATTCATAGTAGCAGCTAGAGGATTATGATCTGTACCTATAAAAACGTTATCATAAGCAAAAGAGGTTAAATTATCTCCAACAAAGTTACCCAAAACAACATTATTGGATGAGTAACCTCCAAGATTGCTTAAACTAGCGGTTCCTATCACTATATTTCTATCTCCAATAGGTAATGATTCTAACGCACCTTCACCTATAGCAGTATTGTTTTCCCCGTCTACAAAATTGGTTAAAGCGTTTGTTCCTAACGCGATATTTGATCTTCCAGTGGTATTTGATTTTAGGGTATAAGCACCTACAGCAAGATTGTCTCTAGCAGATGTGCCATTCATTCCTGCCTGGTAACCGATATACGTATTGCGAAATGCACCTAATGACGGATCGTAATTTTCTCCTGCTTGAGTACCTATAAATACGGACTGGTTTTCTGATGATAATTCAAATTGACCTTTTTCAGTAAATCGGCTCACTAATGTATTATTCACTCTAAAGTCTAACTCTGCACTATCTGAAGTACCTATATAATTAACACCGCTAGTGGTACCAGAATTACCATCCAGCTTCCAATGGCTAGTTACAGACATCCAGTCTGTTCTGTTATGATCCCAATAATAAAATCCTTTACTATAATCTTTTGCTGTATCATTAATAGTGACATTAGTTAAGTCAGCATTTAAATAAACTAACATACTATGTTGACTACTTGTGGGGTTTGTGGTAGGAAAGACATTAATCTTTGGGATTAGTAATCCATCTAAAATAGTAGGAAAATCACTGTCTGTGGCAGTAATATCTAATAGTGAATTGGGATTAGTTGTGTTAATACCTACTTGTGCAAAGATTTGTGTATAAGAATAAATTAACAAGAATAATACTAAGTAATTATTTTTCATAATCTAAAAATGAGTTTAGGGTATTACAAATCTAATAAATTTTAACATAATCGTTTGTTTATTTCGTTAAATCGCTTTTTATATAGACGAAATGCATTTTTATATAAACGAAATGCATTTTTATATAGACAAAATGCATTTTTATATTGGTAGAAGATGATTTATTGTTTAATCTATATATAATTCAGATTAGCAATAATGAACAATTAGCTGCCTCTAGTTTCTTGGTTTGGGGTTAAGTATTTTATTTAGAAAGCCATTATCCGCATTATGCAATAGAACTTCGTAATGAGGCTTTAAGAAGCAACAAAATATGGCATTTCTTGAGTTTTAGCATACCATCGTTATGGTTAAACTTAAAAATCTCGACTAACGTCAAATTTTGTTATTGATAATCAGTTAATTATGTTTTTGTCAAATTTATCAATTTTCATCAATGTTTAGATTAATTTTTGCGCTTCGTTAGCTCGAGGAATTAATCGGATTCTGATGTGAGTAATTTAGTATAACGGTATATTTTGAAGCTTATTTAAGTGGTAATAGATTTTCTAATGCATATATGGGTTAAATTTTGAAGCTCTAGAAACCACAAAGCGTGCGCTTTGAACGAGGAGAAGAAATGACGTTAATTCATTGGAAATCAAACTGTAGATTAGGATGATTACGCTCAAATCAAGTTTGCACTGCTAGCAATTACAGATTAATCATAAACGTAGTTAAGTTAACAGTCTTATTATTAATTTTTAATTTTTTCCTTAGTCTATACCTGGCTTTTTCTATAGCGCTTATACTTTGCCCCGTTATTTCTGAAATTTCTTTTGTGGATAAATTAAGCTTTAAAAAAGAGCATAGCCTAATATCTCCTGGGGATAGTTCTGGATATCTTGAAGATAATTTTTGATAGAAATCTTCGTGCACTTCTTTAAATCGTATTTCAAACTCATTCCAAGACTTTATATCGTAAATTTTTTGAACCCTTTTATTTAACCTGTTCAAACTTTTTTTAATCCCATTATCGCTAGTTGTATTTTTAAGTGTAGTTAATTCTTGAGATATTACATTTAAACTATCACTGCTTTTTACAAGTTGAATGGCATTTAGAGCTAGTTCTTTGTTTTTTAAATTTAACTGATTGTTAATTTCTTTTGTCTCAAAAAATATTTTTTTAATTTTTTTTCTGAATTTTATAATCAGATATAGGATGATGCCAAGGAGTATCATAACTAATAAACCACCCACCATATATTGTTTGAATTTTTGTTTTTGATGTGCTATTTTTAATAAATATTGTTCTTTTTCAATTTTATTTTGAAATTCTAATTTGGCAATTTTTTCAATTGATTTTTCAATTCCCAAACTATTCGATAGCTCATATTCAACCGCTAAATATTTATACGCATCCTTATGCTTGTCTAAAAGAGCATAACAGTTTTGCAAAATTGCCGCAGCCCTTTTTACATAGTGGGGCAAATTATATGCTTTACCTAGTTGGTAAGCCTCTTGGGCCAATGCAATACTCACATTGATATTGGTGTTATTTTTATGATAGGAGGCTAAAGACAATTTACTAAGGATGATGGTATCATAATTATTAATTTCTGTGGCTAGGTCTATGGCTTTTTCTAAATAAGTTATGGCGTTTTCTTTATTCTTAGGAATGTTTGAGTAACAATCCCCCAAATTAAAATTACCAACAGACTGCCAGTACTTATTGTTGTGTAGTTCATAAATCCCAATGGATTCTTCAAGATACGGTATGCTTTTTTCATAATATCCCTTGCCCATGTAAGAGTGCGCAATATTATTTAAAATAGCAGCCCTATTGCGTTCATCATTTATTTCTAGGCTTATGTTGTAGCAATCAAAAAAAATGTCCAGTGCTTTATCATAATTTTCTTGCGCTGTATATATATTTCCAATGCCATTTAAAGCAATTAAATACCCTTTTCTATCATTAATTTTATCGTAGTAGGTTAAACTCTCGTAATACAATTCTACGCTTTTTTCAAGTTCAAAAACCGAAAAGTAGATCGTACCTAATTGATATGTTGCATCTGCTATCTTGGCATCATCATCAAGAATAGTAGCATTTTCTAGTGCAATTTTAGCATAATCAAAAGCCTTTTTATGGTCGGTAAGTATGTCATGTAATAATGATAATTGAAGTGCAGATTCATACACCAACTGAGTACTCTTAATTTGGGTTGCTAAATCATAGGATAGGATTGCATACTCTATGGCTTGAGGTGGATTGCTGTTTGTAAGATCTTTTGACCGTTTGATAAAAGCTTCAATCGTATCCTTTTTAGGCTTTTTATCTACTGAAACTTCTAAGCTATCTCTATAGATTTGCCCTTGGACATATCCGATAAAAAAAGAGGTTACAAACAAAATAAGTAAAACGTTTTTTAAATACATATATTTTAATTATTTGAAATTCAGATATTTATATTTAATTATTTGAGCTTATTTTTTTATAATAACACATGTCCAATTTTTGTCCTAGTCAAATTTACTACAATAAACAAAAGAAAAATATATAATTGCAAGAAATTATAAACACTTAAAACTATACTCATGAAAAAAGGAATGACCACATTATTACTATTGACCCTTTTTTTGGTCAATATAAAAGTATCTCAAGCTCAAATATTTCTAGAAGATACCGAAGCAGATCTAGAACAGGTTGCCAGTTCTACAATTTCTTTTACCGATATTGATAATGATGGTGATGAAGACCTCATGATATTAGGAGGAATAAGTGATACCGAAAGCACTGCTACGTTATATATTAATGAAGATGGTAATTTTGCCCCCTTATCCAGCAACCCTTTTGAAGGCGTTTTTTTTGGAAATGTTTCCTTTGGAGATGTAAATGGTGATGCTGTAATGGATGTGTTGATAACAGGGCAAACAGTAAATGATATAATTACAAAATTATACATCAACAATAATGATGGTACGTTTACCGAACAAACCAACACGCCTTTTTTTGGTGTAGCTCTTACCACATCTAGCAGTTTTATTGATATTGATAATGATGGTGATAACGATATTATTCTGGCTGGGATTAGTAGTGCAGACAACTTGTACTCTACTAATTTGTATATCAATGATGGCGCAGGAAATTTTATACTAGACACCAACAACTCATTTATACAAATACGATGGGGAAATGTAAGATTTGCAGATGTTGATAATGATGGTGATATGGATGTCATGATCACTGGCGACGTAGATGACCCTTCTAATCAGTCACAACCTTTTGATGTAATAACCAGACTGTACCTTAATGACGGCACAGGTCTATTTACAGAAGTACAAAACACAAGTATTAATGGCACTGCTGCAGGAGATGCCGTTTTTATGGATGTTGACAATGATAATGATATGGATTATGTAGTATCAGGAGAAGTTTGGGACGGCAACGCCAGTTTTGACAGACAAACTAATTTATATATAAATGATGGTGCTGGTAATTTTACATTTCAAGAAAATCAAGACTTTGAAGGGCTCAACTTTTCTTCTATCGCCCCTTTAGATTTTGATAATGATGGAGATACAGATTTTGTAATTACTGGCCGTGAGAATGATGCAGTAACCGTAAGAGCCATACTGTATGTAAATGATGGCGCTGGCAACTTTACAGAGGCGTCAAATACGGGATTGAATGGTGTCTTTAATGGTGGTGCAGCTGCTTCAGATATGAACAATGATGGTTTTACAGATGTCGTATTAACTGGCCAAAATGAATCACAATCTGCAAATTCTACAACAGTGTATCTAAATAATATTGAAAACTTATCTATAGAAGAAAATTTTACTCCTATAAATGCATTTGAGCTTTATCCTAACCCTATGACCACGGGTGATACTATTACTCTTGAGTTTGCAAACACTTTGGAAAGTGATTTTACGATAAACCTATATGATGTTCAAGGTAGATTAGTGATGAATAAAGAATATGTAGGTGTTAACTCCTCAACCCTTTCATTAACTGTTTCTGACTATAGTAACGGTATGTATTTTGTTGAAGTACAAGGAAATAACATAAAGCAAACAAAAAAGCTATTAATCAACAACTAGTAGTTTGTAAGAAAGACTTAAATTTTCAAGCTTGCCTTATTATTTGATGGCTACAATTTTAGAATGCCCATAAGTATTGATGAGTACAACATTATTCATAATGCTTTTGGGCATACTTTTTTAGGTAGATAGACACCACACATTAATACGATTTAAGACCTCTACGTAGGTCACAGCGATGTCACTTTAAAAAACCAAGTCTAACGCTAGCAACAATTGCTATAGCCCCCTTCTCACCTCTAAGTTCTCTATATAATTCAGAACATAGTATAACAAGAGTAGTGTACCTCCAAAAGTACATAAGACTTAGCCTAGTTTTTTTATTAAGTATTCTTTTCAAATTTGCGCTAATGTTCATCGTATTCAATAATTTAATACTATCTTTCACTTGATATAAAAGGGTACTCTAGTTGTTATAGAAAGCTTAGGGTACCCCGTAAAATAAGGGTTGTAGCCTGATTCTTTAGATTCTGTTCTATGACAAAATGAACAACAGGAAAAATAATCTTGTCATTTTATTTTTGTTCCGTATGCCTAGCAAGCTTTACCACTTGGCAGATCTATTATAAAGTTTAGTACATATCAACCTTGAAATCATTTAAAATTTTTGGTAGTGTCACCACCAAAATAAAGAGATTCAATAGAAATAATTTAGCCTAAAAAATGTTATGAAATTTACAGAAAAGAATGAGAACGTTGCCTTTTTAATAATAAGAATAGGTATTGGTACGATGATGCTTATGCACGGTTGGGCAAAGATTACTCAAGGTATTGGCCCAATAGAGGGTATATTTGCTTCCAAAGGAATTCCTACGTTTATTGCTTATGGAAGCTATTTGGGTGAGGTCCTTGCCCCTATATTGATTATTATAGGCTACAGAGCCAGACTGGCTGCCTTGATTTTCCTTTTGACAGTCATTGTTGCATTACTTACGGCACACGCTGGTGATATTATATCGCTCAATGCGCACGGAATGGGTGGATGGGCTGCCGAACTTTTAGGTCTGTATATAATGGGAGGGTTAAGCTTATTTTATACAGGAGCTGGAAAATATGCAATTTCTACTAAAAGTGCTTGGGATTAGAAAATCACAACAGTTATAGGAAGCACAGCAATCCATAGCCCATTTTGAAAGACTAAAGACAGTTCTAAGGTGAATTAATTTTACGTGAATATCTAATTGATAATAGCAAAATATAGATCATTAAGGGGTGCTATCATATTTTAATACGTAAACCTGTTCTAAGAGAAAATCCGTTACTTGTATCTATGGTAAAGATTTCATCATTTTGACGATTTGTGAGTTCTACGTTTCTATCTATTAGATATGCACTCCTTACATAAAATTCAAAACGGCTTTTAAAATGATATTCATATTGCAAACCAGATAGTATTAAAGACATATTAAAACGTTCCGGGCGCTCACCATTAATTAAATCTCCATTCTGAATATTAGCCGTAAAACCATCTAATTGCGCATATAACTTAAGCCTATGTGCATCCGTAATATGGTACTGAAAATTTGATTTAGGAATACCTATATTATATGAAAATGTATCTGTAAACTTTCTGTAATAACTCACAAAAGGTAACGGGAAGGGAAATCCTCTATTCTGTGAATAAGATACACCTAGAATTAAACGATTTGGTTTTTTTGCAGCCACGTCATTCTTTCGGTCTCTTATAAAAACCACATCACTTGAAAAAACGACATCCTCAACATCTATATCACTAGCTCGTAAATTAGAACTTATTCCTGGCGTAAATCTTGCGCCAAAACGCCATTTCTCATTAATTTTAAAAGTGTAACCAATGTTAAAATCAATAATTTGAAAACCGTCTAGCGCTTCTTTATCAAAGGGTACTTCATTATTTCCAAAGGTGATATTTATATTACTGTAGTCCAAACCTAAAAACAAGTAAGATTGTCTGTTATTAAGTTTAATGGGATAATTAAATGAAACTCTAGACCTATTAAATTCAAAGTCAGAATCTGTTGCTGGTAGGATTGTATAGTCTAACCTCGCTAAGTCGGCAAGTTGTGCTTGGCACATAAACCCCATAAGTAGCAAGCCTTTACATAGTAATCCTATTATATTATTTTTAAACACGTTCAAGTTTTTTTTAATTATTAGAATTACCCGATGCGCTGCATCTGGGGATTATTCATTTAAAATCTATATGCCCCAGTAAGCATCGTATATTGCTGGCTATCATTATCACTTATTTCACCACTAGAATACATATATCTTGCACCTACAGACCATCTATTACAAGCATAATAGACACCTATATGACCGTTTAAAAACAAATTATTTATAAACTCGCTGTCTAAAAAATTAATTTCCTCAATAGTATCTCCCTGTATGGTAGCATTAAAGCCTGAAAATTTAAGTGCGATACCAACATCCATAAAAAGCTCATTGTTAGATGTATTTGCTAAGAGCGCATTTTGAAAAGCAGCAGTTTGAGATAATGGATTAAATTTTCCTAATCTAAAATTAATTCCAGGGTTTACATAGGCAAATAGGTTACCTAATGATACATCTGCAACCCCATAAAGGTCAATGTTTTTTCTAGCAAATAAAGTTTGTGCGTACGTCCCGCGCACATTAAAACCAAACTGGTTTTCTATCTGATTACGCCATCCTGGTAAAACGGGGTCCCCAGTAACGTGACCGTGAAACCAATTTTGCAGTGCACCCGCTTGCGAGTCTGGGCCTAAAATCCCTAAGTCTAAACCAAAGATTAAAAATGATTTCTCAAAACCGTATGTTAAATCCAATTCGGCATAACTCCAGCCTGCATATGGCCTATCTGTTTCTGTACCTTCTCTTTCATAATCTGGCGTGTAGGCTTCTATATTAAGGCCAACACTTTGAAAGTATCCTATTTTTTTTGAGAACCATTTGTCTAAAAAAATAGGACGTTCATTACGCCATCTAAAAGTGGCATTAATTCCATAAGTATAGTATCTATCAGATTCTGTAAGAAATACTAAAAAATCATTATCAGTACCAAGTTCTACTTCATACTGGTAGGACTCTTGATAATCTTCCTGAGCTAATAGAATGTTTGTAAAAAGTAGTAAAAATGTTATAATGACTAGTTTCATTATGTAGGATGGTATTTTGCTTTCGCGAAAGCGTAATTAGCATTTTTTTTAACCCACATTATGCTTTAGAACTTGGTAATGAAGCTTAAAAGAGCAATAAAATAGGGCTTTTTCTTAGTTTTAGCATGGCTACGTTTATCCTGAGTTCAGCCGAAGGGCTATGGTTAAGCCTAAAATGTAGTGTAACGGTATATTTTGAAGCTTATTCAAGTGGTAATAGATTTTCTAAGTGGATAATTCGGGTTTAAGTAATCCTTGTAGATTAGTATATGCTAAAAGGCCTGCTTATTGAATAACAGACCTTTTTACTAAACTGAAGATGAAAAACTTTTACGGTATTTATTATGCTTCTAAAGGTGTTGCAACAGGAAAGTCTATAGGTACTCTTGTTGTATTATTTATATAATTTGAAATTGTTTTATCGCCTACCAATGAAATTGTATCAATCAGATTTTCTTTAGTCCATCCTGCGTTGAAAAAATTCTCTAACACAGCTGCATCAGTATTACCACGATTCACCGTGATGTTTCTAGATAGCTGTGCAAGTGCATCTAGCTTGTTGTCAAAAGACGCTTTACCTGCTCTAAGCTCTAGAATTTGGTCTTCAGAAAAACCGTTCATTTTACCTATCGCAGTGTGAGCAGAAACACAATACTCACAATTATTTGCCTCACTTACAGCAAGGTTAACCACTTCTTTTTCTTTTGCCTTAAGCGACGATTTTGCGCTGGCAAAATCTAAATAATTTTTAAGTGCGTTTTCTGAATGCGCATATGTAGCAAATAGGTTAGGCACAAATCCTACTTGTTTTTCTAGGTTATCAAAAATTGCTTGATTAGTTGAGCTTACTTCTTCTCTTGTTGGTACATTAAATGTTGACATAGTTTTAAGTTTTACATGTATTATTAAATATCTATTTGTTATTGTTGGTACAAAGGTGCGTGCATCGAGAGTATTTTAAAATAGCTATAACACCTAATACATTGTACATTTTTCCCACTACTAGTTTTTGCTATATAAATGAACTACTTGATTATCGTGTCTGTTAGATGAAAAATAGAAACAAAGCAAATGCCAATATATATTTAATGGTTAGGTTTCTCATAATGAGATTTTTAACTTTTTGCTTTTTGTAAGCTGGGTACAGTATTTTGTAACTCTACAGCATATGTGTATGTGAGATCGTGCTTTTACTTATTTTTAATGAAAAATAGAGCATACTTACTTTTTTAGGATAAGTACAACATATTGTAAGTATAGATTAGTAATCACGTTTATAATCAATTAAAAATCAAATAGTTGTAGTATTGGCACAATTTTCTAGTGGTAGTAAAAAAACTTTTAGAAATGACAACTTCCAACACTATCAACCCAAACAACTGGATAACAAATTATTACAAGTATCTAAAAAATTACAC
>CAYGQJ010000034.1:0-44745 GCA_964351845.1 uncultured Flavobacteriaceae bacterium
TATGCTCCTCCCTAACGGCGAGGCAGGTTCGCGAAAGCGTACCATAAACAGTACCCAAAAAGAGACGGGTTTTATTCTAGGTCTTTGCTGGCAATAGCTCGTTTGTACGCTTCTGAATTTTATGCAAGCGAATTTGAATTGGGTGTATTCGGATAAAGAGTTTGTATTGTGGACACTTTCCTTAAGCGCTATTATTGTTTCCTATTCATTCTTTAAAATAGATATTATGAAAAAATTAATGTTATCTCATCAGAAATTATTTCTATTGTTAGTAGGTAGTTTGATGTTGTTCGCTAGTTGTGAAAACGAAAGTGTAGAAAACAATAGCGAACGTTTAGATGTTACACAGGAGTCTTTTAAAATCCTTGTTGATGATCCAACAAATCCAACAAATTCAACAAAGACTGATGTAGCTGCTCAAAATTATTTTTGTTCAGAAGTCCTTGGAGGATATGATTCTGAGTTATATATAAATCGGGATGTGTATATAAGTGAGTTTTACGAACCTGATACTATTGGAGGTTCATCCAATAGAATTGCGACATGGATGACAAATTTAGAGTCATGGTTGGATCATGATTTTAATGATGCGAATCCTTCAGGTTCCAATAGCCATTCTATAACGATGGATTATCAAATTTATAATGTTAATGGTAGTACTATTATCGCAGCAGTAGAGGCTAATCGCGCATACAATGAATTTGTTTGCCAGTTGATGAGTCAGTTATCTATTTCTGATGTGAATGACATTAATAACTTTGAATTGGATCTGGATATTTATGTTGATTATTTGTTGTGTGGATGTAATAATCCTACGGTATCAGTTAGTGGTGTTGCGTATTATTAACTAAAATTTTAGTGTCATTCCCCCACTACCACACGATGGTTTCGTGTGGTAGTGGGGTATGTTTTTGTTCGTTGGGAATGATTTCGTAATGGGTTAAGAGAATGAGATGTTAGGGATGGGGTAGCCGGTCTAAAAAGTTGCTTTTACTTTTATACTGCCCTAAAAATAGGATTTTTATGGCTAAAATGCGTACTGGGAGTGATAGATTCTAAAATTTTCGCTACCGCACGATTGTATCGTGTGGTTAGTTTAAAAGTGCATTCTAAATAAAATATCCGTTATCTTTTGCTAGTAGAAAATGATTCAATGATAGGTTGATTTTGGAATGTGATACCATCGCGCACGAGCGATGTTTTAAAAGCTCTATCATCCATAATTTATAATCGAATAGGTTTGTAACTTAGTGCTTTGTCAACTATTTGATCTGGTGTTAAATCATTCCAATAAATTAAATCAGAAACATTAGGATCAGGGACATTATGTTTTAGAAGATCTAATAATTTGTCGATTTCTTTTTCTGTTTTACCATCAATATTAATAATATCCTCTACTAACTCAATTAATTCTTGTCTAGTCATTTAAAGTCAACATTTAATATTCTACTATCATTATCGGAATCAGGTGAGAAAAATTTGAATTTATTAGTTTGTCCTATTTGAATTGCAATTCTTCCACAGTGTTCACATTCAAAAATATCTTGAGTTTTATCAGAAATATTAAGTAGATCGTGAATCATTGAAGACTCTTTTAAATCAGTAGGATATGGAGGAACATTAAAGTTCTTTTTAATCCACTTAAGTTTTCTGTTTTTTTTGATTGCATCAAGTAAAGAATCTATATTGTCAGTTAAATTAATAGAAACATCATTGACTAAGAAATCTGGTAAGATATGGCCTTTGTATTTTAGGTTGTCTTCTTGATCGACTATTATTTGTCCGCAACTACATTTTAGTTTCCCCATTTTTTGTAATGCTCTACAACGGCAGTCTGTCTCAAAACTACCTTGAATTATAGTTAAAAATAGTCAAATTAGTTTATTGTATTCAGAAAGTAGCTGTTTATTGATTTTTTTAAGAAATACCTCAAATAGTGTATCAAGAAGTGTATTTGGGTTTTAGATCGGTTTAGTTGCTTTGTAAAACCCCGCTACCGCAAGATTTTATCCCCGCTACCGCACGATTGTATTGTGTGGTCATACTAGTCAATTTAAAAGTACATTCTAAATACGGTAACATCATTTAATAAACCTTCTTCCCCAGCATAATCAATAGCAAGACTATAAACGTAATCTTCTGCTTTATACACCAAACCTGCTTCTACAGGATTTTGATGTATATACTTTATTTTTTCTTGAATAACTTTATTGCTCCACAATTCAATAGGTTTATTATCGTGCCTCCAAAATTGATACTCCTTTACATTTGAAGTAAGTGCTCCAGCCTTTTTAAACTGATCTAGTAAAAATTCTTTTCTACTTTCTCTTTCATTTTCTTTAATCGCTTTCACCAATGCTTTGCTTGTAAAACGCTTAAAATCTCCTAATACCATTTCTGGTTTTCCTTCATTTGTAATTCTAAAAATCAAATGGACATGATTGGTCATAATACACCAAGCAATGATTTCCATCCCTTTTTCTTTCTGACAAAATGATAAGCTATCTATTAAGATATTCTTGTATTGATTTCTTGTAAAAACATCAAGCCAATTGACGACTGCAAAACTTACAAAATAAAGACCATCAGGGTTATGAAATTTGTAATTACGACTCATTATTTTAGCACTACATTATTAAAATTTAATAACCGTTATTTTTTTGTTATTAGGATGCTGTTCTATGATAGATTAGCTTTTGGAACGCGATGCAATCGCGAACCAGCGGGGGTAAGGCACAAAACCACAATGAATTATAGCCATTGTTGTAGCCAGTTATTATTTTACTTCAATTTCTTTATAGTCTTCCCCATCAAGAATTCTTAATGTAGCACTTTTTTCAATTCCATTGTTATCCTTTACAAGGATATTGTCAATCATCTTAATAATATCAGTATTTTGTCCACCATTTTGTTCTATAATACCATATAAATTAATAAGGAATTCGTCTCTGTTATGATAATAGGCTGTCTTTAAAATTAATGACCCAATTAGAAGATTTCCTTCTTTTCCTGAATTTATAAATGCTAGAAATGCATAAGTCCAAGCTTCAATATCCCAAAGATTAATGCAAGCGCACATTACAAAACAAAACGTTGCTTCTTGAAAATCAGAATTATCTTTTTTAATCATACCTAAATTAAACCACGCTAAACTTGATAGCAAGTCTTTTTCTAAGGCGTTTTCAATATCCTTAATAGAAGGTTTGCTACCAGCTATTTTGTCCGCTTCATCTTGTTTTCTTATTTGTGACCTTATCTTCTTGTTTTCAAATATGTTTTGAAGTAGCAAGGCTTTTAATAAAAACTCTTCATTTGGGGCTTCAACTTCGGTAATGTACTCTTGAAATATCTTATTTGCTTTTTGATAGTTACCAGAGAACATCAACGCATCAGCAAGTAGAGATTTAGTTTCTGTAGATGCCCCAAGCTCAATAGATTTCTCATAGAATATGGCTGAAAATCGAAATTTACTTGCTTCAAAACAAACACCTGCTATTTCTCTGTAATAGTATGACCTTTTTAAGTAATTTGAATCGTATTTTTTCGCTTGAACGTAATGGTAAATAGATTCCTTATGTCTGTCTTTACTTCGATAAAAATTACCTAAATTATAATTTGAAGTTGCTATTAAACCATTAAGATTAAGGTTTTTTGCTTTTTCTAATTGTGATTTAAAAAATGACTCAATTTGACTTATCCTTTTTTTGTTTTTTGTTTTAGATTTAAGTAAGATTGAAGCAACTGCGGGAAAAAGTATAATTTCATTTTCCGAATTATCAAGAGCTTTATTAATTAAGTTTAATGAGTTCTCAAAATAAGAACTGGAAAGTAAAACAGGTAATAGTCGCAATAGTAATTCCTCTTTTTCAAGTAATCTTTCTTCTAAGCCATTATCAAAAATTATTTTGCCACAATAATCAATTTGACCGACCATTACCATACACATTGATAAACTAAGTAAAATATCCAAGGACAGTTCTTCAATAAAGTTTTCATTTGGGCCTTTGTCAAGATTATGAAAAAATACACCTTTGAGAATACTTGTTTGAACTAATAAGATGTTTTTATCAATACTGATGTTTATTAGATAATTTTCATCGTTGCTCTTGTACTCTAAAAAGTCATTATATTCACTAAGCTCGTTTCGAAGTTGTATTTTAAATTGACTGTTTGAGAGTCCTTGAATACTATCGTCATTAAAATTTATTGAATACGAAAGAGGAAAACCAAATGAGCCTGAATTGAATTTCCTAACATTTTTTAAGTCATTCTCAATTTGTTTTACAGTTTTCTCTGTCCATTCATCATTTTCTTTTTGGATTTTAATTCTAAATGTTTTTGCCTTTTCTTTTGCAAAGGTTAGGTCAACTTCGTTTACCCATTTTACAAAGGTTTTGTCCAGATGTTGAGAATATCTAACTAATAATACAGGAATTTCTAACTCTTTAAAGTATTCCAGAGTGTCAATTTTAAGGTCAACTTTGAAAATTTCAGATTCTTTCCTTGAAGCTGTTGCTTTTAGCTGTGCATAGAATAAAAGTGCTGTTGAATTTTCGTTTTCGTCAAATAATTCAACCTCACAGTCGATTCCATAATCTTTGTCTTTATCTCTAATAATCCATTCTTCTGGAAGACAAAGTTGAAATTTTGCTCTTGACAAGTCTTCTAATTGATGTTGTTTGGGTCTTTTCGGCATATTAGTTTTTATTTCAGTCGTTTTTTTAAAGCTTTAAAAACTTGATGACTTTTAGGTAAAACTTTTTTGAAATCTGATTTTGCTAACTTAAAATAAGAATCCGCTTTTGATTCTTTGTGTAATTCCAAATTCAAAAGGCCTAAATGGAAATTGATATTCCCTAAAATTTCTAATTCAGTGTAGTTCTTCCTTAATTCCGTTAAAAATTCTTCTATTAATTCAGGCTTCTCGTTATTTAGATATAACTCAATTAAGTCTTGAAAAGTTCGAGGGTTTTTTGGTGCAGCATCACAGAAAATCAAAGAATATTTTTTACTCTCTTTGAAGTTGCCAATCTTTAATGAATTATTAATAATATCTTTTAGAGCAGAATAATGTGGAAACTGTTCAATTGATTTTTTTAAATAGAATGTTTCTTTCCCATTTTCTTTCATTTCATTGAACCAAACAGCCACTTGATAATACTTTTTAGACTTCTCTTCTTTGTCCGCAGTGTTTGGTATTTCGTTTAATAACTGTTCGATTACTTTATTGTTGTCAAATTTAATTTTTGCAGGAATTGCAGTAGAAAGTAAATGTTGAAGTTTTCTTAAGTTTTTATTGAATAACTCTTTTGGTGTAAATAGAACTATAAAAAAAATAATATCATCGAATTCGATAAATCCTGTTACTTCCAATGATGGATAAGATTCAACATCTACAATTCTAATTTTCGTTTTATGATTGTCTATTCTATTAGGACCATTTTTATATTCAAACACAGCTTTTGTGTTTTCTTGAATATATCCATTTTGGATTTCAATTAAGTTTTCAATAGTGAAATTAGGTTTTTCCTTTTTCCAAAACTGAACATACATCCATTCATTTTTTTTCTGTGCTTCTTTTAATGTTAAACCTCTTTGGAATAATGTTGCAAAATTATTGATTGAATCTTTTAAGTCTAAAACCCAACCAAATGGCGAAGGAAGAATAACAGAGAAGCCACTTACATAAGGAATAGCTGTAAAACCTTGAAATTCTTTGATTTTGTCAAAATTGATTATATCTAATTCTACTTTTTGATTTCCATAATATGCTCTATTAATTGCTGCTTTTGAATAACCTTTCTTTGTGATTAGAACACCTTGGTGAGCATCAACATCTTCTACCATTGAGCAAAACGATTCCACTTGTTTCACATCAATATTTTTTGAAAAGTATTTACAATCAACTACAATTTTAATTTCGTAGCCAGCTATTTCTCCTTCAATAAAAATGTCAATTTGCCTTTCAGTTTTCGAATATTTTCCAATGATTTTTTTGTCAAACGTAATTGTTGTTTCAGGATAGGTTTCCTCAAAGTAGGTTAGGATTTCTGATTCATAATTTTTCCAATTCATTTGAGTGGTCTAATTGGCTACAACGTTGTTGTATATGGTTTGTTGCGTGTTTCAAACAACTAATTTATTGAATACAAACCAAATAGAAAATCCTCGAGGACTTTCGTAAGTAGGCGTGAAGCCAGCAATAAATTATATATGGTGTTAGGCACAGTTATTTGATTTCTTTTAATTCGGGGTAATCATCATAATATTTTTCAATTACTTTGATGCTTCCAGGAAGTTCTTTTTCAGTTTCTAAAAGCATATTTTTCATATATTTCAGAAATTCTTTTTTTTCTTCTTTTTGCTCAATAGAATCTAAATGTTGAAGCATATTAAAAATTGCTGCATCAACATCTGATTCAAATATTGTATCATATTGCTTTGTTTCAAATAATAACTGTTCAATTATTGGTAACCTATTACTTTCTTCTTCACTCGGAAACATTAAATCTATTGTTGTAATGAAGTTCTCAAATTCAATATAACCTGAGAATTGAATTCTACTCTCACTAACTATTTTGTCTAATGTTACTTTAGCATCATTCCTTTTAACTGTATCTATTTCTTCAATTTGAATTTTACTTGCTTTTTTTGCAATTTTATTTCTCCCTTTTTGAAAAGTTTCTAAATCTTTTATTTCGTTAAATTTTTTATCAAAAATATTAACCATAATAAAATCTTTATTTATCGCTTCTGAGATATTATAAATCCTTGGGTATAATGTACAGGTATTTTCCTCAGTTAAAGCTGAATTATCATTAATCCAACCCATTGGTGCTTTAATTATTAATCCATTTTTTCCACGATACGACAAAGCATAAAGTCCTTGGTTTTCATTTAATTCTTTTAACGAGCAAATCTGTAATTCAATGAATCGTGGGTCATTATGAGCTCTTAGATAAGCACTTTTTGTATAACCTTTATTTGTGATAATAATAGCTCTATCTGCATTAACATCATCTAAAAATCCGAGTATTGATTCAACAATTTTAACATCAATTTTTTTATTGAAATGTTTACATTCTACAACTTGTCTAAATTTTCTACCTGCTACAAATCCTTCAACAAGTACGTCTAATTGACGTTTTCTTTTTGAGTATTTTCCTTTAATTTTATGATTGTCTAAAATTACAGAATCTGGATATTGAATTTTTAATAAATTAAAAATGTCCTCCTCATACTTTTTCCATTCAGACTTATCTTTCATAGTTTTTTATTGTGCCTAACTTGTTTATATCGCACATTCATGATATTTTTCATGTATACGCTTACCTACAAACTTACTGTATATTTTTAGAATACAATAGGATAACTCCTTGTTTATGAGCTGTTTTTTTCTGTAAATTCTTTTTTCTTTTAATGTATACAAACGACCACAAGCATTTATAAACGTTTGTATCACGCATAAACATACCCATTCCAAACCTTACATCGTTACGGTTTCCCACATTCCAATAAAAATAAAAAGAAAATGTATGTTTATTTTAGAAAGAAAAAGCTTCTCAAAACTCCCGATTTCTAATTTCTGATTTCCCCTTCCGGACATCCCATAAAAACACGACTGCCATGACCACCATAAAAAGGGCAAAGGGGAGGGAGGTGATGATCAATAGTTTTTGGAGGGCTTGGAGGACGTCAATGTCCGGACGGGCATTGCCGAGTAGGAGCATGGCAATGGCAAATAGGGCAATGCCTACTGACCAAATGAGACGGTGTCGGCGTTTGGGTTCGGGGTTGCCGTTATCGGTGAACATACTCAACACAAAAACTGCGGAGTCCACCGAGGTGACTAGAAAACTAATCAATAGAATAATGGTAATGCTATTGAGGACACCCGCGAGTGGATAGTTCTCAAAAAACACAAAAATAGAGGAGAAGACATTGCCAAATTCGTTGTTGTAACTACCCCACTGTTCGATGAGGGTAAAGGCACTATCGCCAAAGACACTAAACCAGAAAAACGTTCCCATCGCTGGGATGATCAGCACGCCGAGGACCAATTCTCTAATACTTCGACCGCGGGAGATACGGGCGATAAAAATACCTGTAAACGGCGCCCATGCGATCCAAAATGCCCAATAGTAATACGTCCAGTCGGTGAGGAAAGCCTCGCCAGGGTTATAGGCTCCTAACGCCAGACTGAGCGGGATAAAATCTTTGAGGTAGTGGGAGACTGCTTTCGCGAAAGCGGACACCACAGCAACCATATCACTTTGTACAAAAATATAGATCAGTATGGCAAGGGTGATCCAAATGTTGAGCGTCGAAATGCGTTTGATGCCTTTGTGCATGCCTTTCCAAACGGAAAGAAAGGCGAGTAGGGCGATACAGCCCGTAATGCCGATGGTGGTCCACAGTCCAAAGTTGCCTTGGGTGATGTGGTTGAGGCCTCCATTAATTTGTGTGGTGCCTAATCCGACCGCGCCCACGAGTCCAAACACGGTGGTGACCGTCGCCAAAATATCAATGCCATGCGTAGGGAGTTTATGTTTCGTCAGACTTTGAATAGACGCACTCATCAAAGCCGAGCGTTTTTTGGTGAATAGGTAATAGCCAATAATCAGTGCAAAGAGGCCGTAAAACGCCCAAGCGGTGAATCCCCATTGGTAAAAGGTATATTCTAAGGCAATCGTTTCTGCCGAAGCCCCCGTTTGTATCGGCGGGTTTTGTTGCATAAATACAGGCTCTTGCACGGCTCGTAAGAGAATCCCTGCGCCCATACCGGCACTATATAGCATGGCAATCCACGCCCAACGCGAAAATTCAGGCACATCTTCTGGACGACCGAGTTTTTGTTTCCCAAACCGCGAAAATGCCACAACCAGCATAAACAGCACACAGCCGAGGCCAAGATAGAGATAGAACTGTCCAAACCACGTCCGCACCCATAAAGAGGCCTGCGCTATGGTGTTGTAAAACCCTGCAGGATCTAAAAACACCACCGCAGCAAATAGCAGTAATACCCCAATCGAAAGGGTAAGGACAGGGTATTTTTTAATGTGTGCTAGGAGTGTCAGGAAGTGTAGGTTTTAGGATGAAACACGAAGGTACTTAAAAAATATTTTCATTCCCGCCCTTTGACTATCACTCAGGATAAACTCCGACGGGAATCTCACTCTACTTTTCATAATTAAGAAATAGAACACTACGCTATTTTAGAAATACATGTGTACATAAACACCTCCCTCAATCCTTTCTTTCTAGAAGGGGAGCTCAATCGGCCTTCGAAAGAGTGTCGTAAAATTTGAAGTGAAGATTCCGTAGAATTTCACACTGTCTGAGCGTAGCGAGTTTGGGAAATTCAGGAATTGAACAATAAATTTAGACACCCTTTCGCCAGCCTAGCCTTTTTTGGTTCTTTTTTCGGCGATGGAAAAAAGAACAAACACTAAATTACAACACATTCATTTCCCGTTTTCCTTGCTCTGAAGGGACAAGGAAAGATGTATTCGACTTGGGAAGAGTGCATCATGAGATTCCCGCCCCTGCCTGCCGACAGGCAGGTTCATGGGAATGAAATGAATTTCTTATGCTTGCCTGCCGACAAGCTGGTGCGCAGGAATAAAAAGAGGCTGTCTAAAAAGAAGCTTAGTGAGCAAATTGTTATCCTGAGCCTGTCGAAGGAGTATTAGTAATCATATACTAAAACTTCGACAGGCTCAGTTTGACAAGCTTACACTTCTTTTAGACAGCCTCTACAGATACATCACTTAAAAGTGATTATTGTTTTACTGGTTCAAGGGTGGTTTCATTACCATCTTTATCCAATAATTTGACTTCATCAAAGTCCATTTTTTGAAATTGCGCATATTGGGTGGCTGCATCTCCTACGACCAGATATACCATTTTTGATTCGTCAAGGTATTTATTCGCAATGGCTTGGTGTTGCTCAAGCGTCATGGTGCGTGCCGTTGTCTCTTCATCTTCAATGTAATTTGGTGCAAGATCATAGGCACTCATTTCTTGTAACATTCCTAAAAGGGCCCCTTGGGTTTCAAAACGACGTGCGTTTGACTTGATCAAGGCGTTCTTAGTAAATTCAAGATCTTCTTCTGTGATTCCTTCTTTGTAACGCGCTATCTCATCTTTAAAGATTTGTACAGATTCTCCTGTACTATTGGTACGAACACTTGAAGAAGCGGTAAATGTACCTGGAATCTTTGTGCCACTAAAACGTGTACGGGCTCCGTAGGTGTATCCTTTTTCTTCACGAAGGACGATATTCACCACACCGTTAAAAGCACCTCCTAGTTTATAATTCATCACTTCGGCAGCATAGAAATCTTTATCCGAACGCGCTAATCCAATAGATCCGATGTTAATCACCGATTGTTTTGCATTTGGCACATCTACAAACAATAAGGAAGACTTGTCTCTTTGTGAAGGAATCTCATAGGTAGGGATCGTCACGTCTTTGGCAGCCCATTTGGTTTCTAGATCTTTTAAGGATGCTAATACACTTTCTTTGTTGATCTTTCCTACAATATGAAAACGACTGACGGATGGTGAGAAGTTATTGTTATAGAATGCTTTGAGATCATCTATCGTAATGGCATTTACAGAAGCTTCTGTACCACTTGTTGGATAGGAGAAGATGTGATCATCACCATACAATGTTTTTGTATAAATGTTACGGGCAATTACATTTGGATTGGCACTAGCACGCTTAATATCATTTATCGTCGCTGTTTTGATAAGCGCAAACTCTTCTTCATCCCAACGAGGCTCTAGCAAAATCTCTTCAATCAGATCCATGGTTGCGTCAAAATTACGTGTCAGCGTATTTCCTTGTATGACAATAGACTCACGTCGTGTAAACATTCTGATACTGGCACCAAGGCTTTGAATAGCTTTTTCTAGTTCTGCAGGTGTTTTTGTAGCAGTTCCTTCCATCATGATATCTGTCATCAAGTTGGCAACACCGTTTTTATCTTTGGTGTCTAGTAAGTGTCCCCCTTCAATGACAAGATTAAAGTTAACGGTAGGAATTTCATTTTGTTCGATACCATATACTTCCATACCGTTAGAAAGCTCAGTCGTCCAACTGCTAGGAATGTTTAATGCTGGTGAAGGGCCTTGTGCAGGCTCTACAGAGCGATCAAAAACAGAAGGTGTTTTTACCACTTCGTCATCCAATTCTTCTTTTATTTCTTTTGTAATGTTTTCAGTAATCTCTTCTTCTACGATAGGAGCTTTTTCTGAATTTTCTGCAATCAGGTCTAATTGTCCTTTTGGCACAAAACTAGTCAATACAAAAGGCTTGTCTTTAATGTACGTATTATAGACACGTAGGATATCTGCTTCGGTTACCTTTTTGATATTTTCAATATCGTCAATAATAAAGCTAGGCTCTCCAGCAAATACATTGTATCGTGCCATTCGGAATGATTTACCGAGTACACTACTGATTCCGTTATAAAAATCTGTTTCTAGACTTGCTTTGATACGATCAACGTCTCCTTCTTTGATTCCGTTGGTTTCAAAACGTTGCATGGCTTCAAAAATTCCTGCTTCTACATCATCAAGGTCTTTTCCTGCATTTGCTGTTACAGAAATACGAAAGGCACCTGCAAGTTCTTGAGAGTTATTAAAAGCAAATGCGTTAGAGGTCAATTCTTTTTCTTTAACAAGCACTTCATAGATAGGTGCTTCTTTTCCTCTTGATAGGATTTCTGCTAAGAAATTTAACGCATATGCATCATCGGTATATTGCTCTACAGTAGGCCATACCATATTTAATTGTGGCGCTTTCGCGAAATTATCCTCGTGGTACAAACGCTTTGTTTCAGCAAGTGTCACGCGTTGTGGTGCTAGTTTTGGTACGTCTTGTCCTTTTTTGATTTCACCAAAATACTTTTCGATCATTGCTTTGGCTTCTTCCGTTTCAAAATCCCCTGCAAGGACTAGGGTTGCGTTATTGGGACCGTAGTATTTGGCATAAAATTCTCTAACATCATCGACCGTTGCGCTTTGAAGATCTATCAGTTCCCCAATCACTTGCCAGTTATACGGGTGTCCTTCTGGGTACAGATTTTTGTCAATCACCCATCCTGTATGTCCGTAGGGGTTGTTATCTACACGCTGACGCTTTTCATTTTGAACGACTTCTTGTTGGTTGTAGAAAGCAGCTTCGGTTACTGTATTGATAAAGTATCCCATACGATCACTTTCTAACCACATCATCATTTCCATGGCATTTTTAGGAACAATTTCATAGTAGATAGTTCCATCTTTCCAAGTTCCTCCATTTAGCGTTCCCCCAGCATCTTGGATCTTTTTGAAGAATTGATCTTCAGGTACATTTTCTGATTCTTGGAATAACATATGCTCAAAAAGGTGCGCAAATCCTGTACGCCCTGTCTTTTCACGATTAGAACCTACGCCATACTGAATGGCTAGTGAAACAATAGGGTCACTTTTATCTTGATGTAATATCACATCAAGTCCATTTTCAAGCTCGTACTTTTCATAATCTATAGAGAGTGATGCGCTTTCTTTGCTATCAGCACTGGTGGTACTATCTGTACATGCCATAAAAAAACTAGAGGATATAAGTACTATAAACGCTAGTTGTAAAGATTTTTTTGTTGTCATTTTTTTTATTTGTTAGGGACTTACAAGGTACGACTCTACACCTGTCTTTGAAAGTGTATTTTAGTTAAAGAATTTAACGTTTGTAGGAGGTTACAGAGGTTTTTAGTTGTTATTTCTTACATAATTACTCTCCAGAGAATATTTTCACGAAAGTGTCATTCCTATCCATACGCTTCGGGTTCTATTTTTTTCCTACCTTTAAGCATGGCATACTGGGTATCAATCGTCCTTTTTATTGTAGTCTTATATGTAATTATAAGTTTGTTACTGTATTATTTACAGGATTATTTCTTATTCAAACCTGAGAAGCTACCCGCAGATTTTCAGTTTTATTATGAAAATCAGGAAGTAGATGAGTACAATATAGAGACTCGCGATGGTGCTATTCTCAATGGACTTCATTTTAAGGTGGAAAAACCGAGAGGGGTGGTTTTGTACCTCAAAGGGAATTCAAAAAGCATCAAAGGATGGGGTAAATTTGCTGTCGACTTTACACGTAATGGGTATGATGTGGTGATGATGGATTATAGAGGGTTTGGAAAAAGTACAGGTCGCCGTAATCAGAAAGCGCTCAAGCGTGATTTACAGGTCATTTATAATAAATTAAAAGAGCACGTAGACGAAAAACATATTATCCTTTATGGACGTAGTCTAGGTTCTGGACTCGCTACCAAAATTGCTTCTGTCAATCATCCAAGGATGTTAATTCTAGATGCACCTTATTATAGCCTTACCAAAGTAACGGCTCGATATGCGCCTTTTATGCCACTGTCCTTATTAATAAAATACCCTTTGCCTACCTATAAATGGCTCAAATATGTGCAGTGTCCTATCCATATTATTCATGGAACAGATGATAAATTAATCCCTTATAAAACGAGTGTCAAGCTATCTAAGGTAAAGCCTAAATTGACCAAAATGTATACGATTATAGGAGGAGGGCATAAAAACCTTAATAACTTTGAAAGTTATCACAAAATGCTTACCGAGATTCTCACCTCTACCCCAAAAGAGACTAACTTAGAAGGTTCTAGCTTTAAAGTAATTCATAATACAAAGCGCAAAAACGCATAACCTAACCTCTTTCTTCTCGATATTTAATCATTGATTAGTAATTCTGTATCATCAATCTGTATTCCTGAAAACAGAGATACACTTCTTGTAATACCTATTATTTCTTTTCATATTCGTACAAGATTTACTGATCTACTATTCAGTAAATTTCAATTGTACACGGCTCAAATTGAGTGTTTGTACACAAAATAAAAGTATTGTGGTGTACTTCATAAGTATTCAACATATTTTTAAAGTGATTTCCCCAAACCTTAGCTACCGTCGCAGTCGCTAAGGTTTTTTTGTTGGATATATACGCGTAAGTCTTTGTGGGGAAACGAGGGATGTTAGCCATATTCATGAATGTAGCACTGTGTTTCTTGCATGTAACTATCATATAATCATATATTTAAAATAATGAAACTAGTTTGTTAGACAGATTCTCTGACTGTCTTTAAGTGATCAGAGCATGTATGATTTTAAAAATATAAACGATGTTAAAGAAAATTTTAAATGTAA
This sequence comes from uncultured Flavobacteriaceae bacterium, assembly GCA_964351845.1. Classification (GTDB taxonomy): domain Bacteria; phylum Bacteroidota; class Bacteroidia; order Flavobacteriales; family Flavobacteriaceae; genus Dokdonia. The sequence continues at coordinate 14,227 of CAYGQJ010000034.1, forward strand.
AAGGCGCTCAGAAATTGAGTAAAAAAGAACAAGTTCAAGTAACTGGTGGCTCTGGGGTTACCATCTGTACGACAGATGCCAACTGTCAGATTCCAGGTGCCCCAATATCCTGTATTTATGCTTGTATAGATACCAATAGAGGCTATAGTGTATGTGTCCATGATATTATTAGTTGCTCTGGTAGTATAGGAGGATAATCTCTATATATGTCGGCAGATACGTTTGCACCACAGCTTGTCTGCTGACTTTTTATCGTTTTGCCACTAGATTTTCTATTCCATTATCTAGGTTGTGTGTTTTAAAAACATTTATCTTCGTGTATTACAAAACATAACGCTTATGCGTACATTAAAAAGAGGTGCAATCCTCCTGTTTATTTTGGCAAATCTCTATGCAATTTTATGTGGCGGGCTCTATTTTTTTCAAGAGCGTATGCTTTTTCATCCGGAACAACTTCCTAAAGATTTTGTCTTTGAGTTTGAAACTCCTTTTGAAGAAGTTTACAGTGAAGGAAAAGATGGCGTACAACTTCACGGACTCCATTTTACAGTACCCAATCCCAAAGGTGTACTTCTTTATTTTCACGGAAATGCTGGAAGTGTCAGGCGTTGGGGTGAAATCACTCAGTTTTTTACTCAGAAAGGATACGCTGTCATTGTGATGGATTATCGCAATTATGGTAAAAGTGATGTCAATCCAAACCAAGAATTAGATAAGGAACAAGCCTTGTATGATGATAGTGAGGTTTGGTACGCTTTCGCGAAAACGAACTATCCCGAATCCCAAATTCATGTATACGGGCGAAGTTTAGGAACGACCTTTGCGTCTTATGTGGCGGGTAAAAACAACCCTAAAAATCTCATATTAGAAACCCCTTTTTATAGCATCGAAGATGAAGCTAAATCACGTTTTAAGTGGCTCCCTGTTAAGCGGTTGTTGAAATATAGAATGCCTACGTACCAATTTATAGACACTATTTCATGCCCAGTGACGGTTTTTCATGGTACCGAAGATGATGTCGTTGCGTATGAAAATGGACAGAAACTGTTTGAAAAAGTCACGGCTTCCTCAAAAGAATTTATCACGATTCCCGAGGGAGGACATAATAATTTGGTTACTTTTAAAGAATACACAGAGACCATAGACCGCGCGCTTACAAAAGAATAACAAGTGTAACAATACGAAAGGATTGTTGTCTTACCTACGATTATTTCTTAGAAAGCTATTATGCAAAAAAAAACATTTCGTACTGCTTTAACATTGTACTTGAGTACGTGGGGTGTGTTATTGATACTCTATTTTATGGCAATTTGGAGGGCAAACATTCCTTTTGCAGAGGCTGTCAAGCAACTAGGTGTTTTTGTACCGACTCCTAGATTTCTTATCGCATTTCATCTCTTTTTTATTCTGGTGTATCTTCTTTTTTTGGTGATACGGTATGCGATAAGAGGTTTCAAACAAAAAGGATGGTCACTGGCATTGAGGCGGGTTAGTTTTACTTTAGTCATTCCGTTTTTTGTCATTTTTGCAAGTATCAAAGGAATTGTTTCTTTTAATAGCGCAGAGTTTTTTAAGTATACCTGGGACTATAGCGTAGAGAATATCTCAGAAAAAGCAACCAACCTGTACGAGAAAGATGGAAAACACCGAGGGATGAGTGTGTTTTGGTCGTATGATCAAGAAGATACTCAAAAAGCCACCAAAGACCTTATTAAAGACAATATAGAGTGGTCTACGGTCATTCCTTTTATAGATCAAGCAAACGAAACGAGTCCTAGGATTAGTGGTCAAGTCACTCCAGGGGTCTGGTCTCGTCGGGACTCTATGGTGATGCGTCAAATAGGATACTTACAAGAACGTGGTATCCGAGTACACTTAAAACCTCATATTTGGTTAAGCGATGGCTGGCGCTCTAATATTACCCTTTCTGAAGAAGCATGGCCCGGATGGTTTGAGAGTTATCAGGAGCGTATGCTACAATATGCTCGTATTGCTGAAAAAATGAACGTTCCCTTGTTTTGTATAGGGACAGAATTACGCACTGCGATCCAACACCAACCCGACGCTTGGCTACCATTTATTGCAGCAATTAAGAAGATCTATTCTGGGAAGTTGACCTATGCGGCTAATTGGGATGATCCGATAGATCGGATTCCGTTTTGGTCCGCATTAGACTATATCGGGATTCAGGCTTATTATCCACTGACAACTCAGAAAAATCCTGAATTAGAAACGATTAAAGCAGGGTGGGATACGCATATAGAAGCCTTAAAAGCTGCTTCCGATCAGTATAGTATGCCTATTTTGTTTACAGAAATTGGCTATCGCAGTGATGACGCGGCAACCATCGCACCTTGGGAATGGGGAGCGATGACAGGCGCGCTTACCAAAAAAAAATCGAACCAAACACAACAACGCGCTTTTGAAGCCATGTTTCAAAAACTGTGGGATGAGCCTTGGTTTGCAGGCTGTTATATCTGGCAATGGCATACGCGTACCACTGCCGAACGTGTAGAAAATAACGTTGACTTCACGCCGCGTTTTAAACCCGCAGAAAATACAATCACCCGATGGTACGGTACTTTAGGAGCAGAAACAATAAAACCATAAAATGGTGTTATTTTGGTTCTTCCCTTGTATCTTTGCACGCTGAAAACGAAGCGATGTACGATCGCTTTCGCAAAAGGATATACAGCACTTGTTGAAGCGATGTATAGAATAATCATTTTGAAGTATCTATTATGAAAGCAGGAATCGTAGGATTGCCTAATGTCGGTAAATCGACTTTATTTAATTGTTTGTCTAACGCAAAAGCGCAAAGCGCTAACTTTCCGTTTTGTACGATTGAACCCAATATTGGTGTGGTGAATGTGCCAGACCCACGTCTCGAAAAACTAGAAGAATTAGTGAATCCAGAACGTGTTGTTCCTGCAACGGTAGATATTGTAGATATCGCCGGACTTGTAAAAGGAGCAAGTAAAGGGGAAGGATTAGGAAATCAGTTTCTTGGAAATATCCGTGAGACCGATGCGATTTTGCATGTATTGCGTTGTTTTGATAATGAAAACATTGTACACGTAGATGGGAGTGTAAACCCGATCCGTGATAAAGAAACGATAGACATCGAACTTCAACTAAAAGATCTTGATACGGTTGATAAGAAATTAGAAAAAGTAAAACGTGCCGCCAGAACAGGAAATAAAGAAGCACAAGCTGAAGAAGCTGTGTTATTAAAACTCAAGGAAGGTTTGGAAGCAGGGATTTCTGTTCGTGCTATTGAAATAGATGAGAAAGCACGCTTAGAATATGTAAAACCGCTACAATTTATTACCGATAAACCTGTGATGTATGTGTGTAATGTAGATGAAAATAGTGCGGTTGATGGAAATGCGTATGTAGATTTGGTACGAGAAAATGTAAAAGATGAGCATGCCGAAGTACTCGTACTTGCGGTAGGAACCGAAGCAGATATTACAGAACTGGATGATTATGAAGAGCGCCAGATGTTTCTAGCCGATATTGGACTGGATGAACCTGGAAGTGCTAAATTGATTCGTAGCGCTTATAAATTATTAAATCAACAAACGTATTTTACAGCAGGCGTAAAAGAAGTAAGAGCTTGGACCATTACTGTTGGATCTACAGCACCGCAAGCGGCAGGAGTGATTCATACCGATTTTGAAAAAGGATTTATCCGTGCAGAGGTGATTAAATACAATGATTTTGTAAGCTACGGAAGCGAAGCCAAAGTAAAAGAAGCAGGAAAACTAAGTGTAGAAGGAAAAGGATACATCGTTGCTGATGGTGATGTGATGCATTTCCTTTTTAACGTGTAAACTTCTTTACTAAATAGATCATAAAAAAACCAGAACGCATGTTCTGGTTTTTTTTATGGTTACATTAATGGATTCATAAATTGTTTAAATACCTCGAATATAGTCATTACTATATACACAGCTGCAAGGGCAAATAGAAAGACTTGTTTCACTCTCTCTTTTACTGAAAATGCTAATATTAAGGGGATGAACCCCCAAATTATAGAGAATAAGGCATTTACGATTTTAAAAAGATCAGATGAAAATATGTCTAGATTTATGAAAGATATTACAAAGTAAAAAAACCTTGAAAAAACAATCCAAATGACAGCAATCATAATCAATAGGTCTCTGTTAAAAGATGCGTTCTGGATCATTTGTCCGTTTTCAAATCGATTCATGTTGTGATGTTTTAAAGTTAGTTAGTGATTACTATATTACAAATTATAAATTAAAAATAGAAGTACGTGACACGCTATGATTTACAAAACAGACTAAAAATAACCCTTAAAACATACAGGGGCTAGCTATAAAATTCTGTATCTTTACGCCCCGTAAACGAACAATAGATTTCCATTAATGGCAGCTACAAAATACATCTTCGTAACGGGCGGAGTATCATCTTCATTGGGTAAAGGTATCATCGCCGCATCCCTCGCAAAACTCCTACAGGCACGAGGTCACAGAGTCACCATCCAAAAACTAGATCCTTATATTAATATAGATCCAGGGACGCTAAATCCGTATGAACATGGCGAATGTTATGTGACAGATGACGGTGCAGAAACTGATCTTGATTTAGGTCATTATGAGCGTTTTTTGAATGTTCCTACCTCACAATCTAATAATGTAACCACAGGGCGTATCTATCAGAGTGTGATTGATAAAGAACGTAGAGGTGAATTTTTAGGAAAAACCGTACAGGTGATTCCTCATATTACCAATGAAATCAAAGAACGTATCCAAATCTTAGGCAATAGCGGTGATTTTGATATTGTGATTACAGAAATAGGAGGGACCGTAGGAGATATAGAGTCATTACCGTATATAGAGTCGATTCGTCAATTAAAGTGGGAGCTAGGAAAGCAAAACTCATTAGTGATCCACTTGACGCTCATCCCATACCTTGCGGCTGCGGGAGAACTTAAAACCAAACCGACACAACACAGTGTAAAAACACTCATGGAAAGCGGAATTCAAGCTGATATCCTTGTGTGTAGAACCGAGCATACCCTTAATGATGACTTAAAAGCAAAACTTGCCCGTTTTTGTAATGTAGAGCAAGAAGCCGTTATTGAATCTATTGATGCGAGTACGATTTACGATGTGCCTAATTTAATGCTAGAAGAAGGGCTTGATACCATTACGCTAGCCAAGTTAGGATTAGATGATACGACGACGCCTAATTTAGAGCGTTGGAATGAATTTTTAACCAAGCATAAAAACCCAAAATCTAAAGTAACTATTGGGCTTATTGGAAAATATGTAGAGCTTCAGGATTCGTATAAATCGATTTTGGAAGCTTTTATTCATGCAGGTGCAGAAAATGAAGTAAAAGTCGTTGTAGAGAGTATCCATAGTGAATATATTACCGACGAGGTGATCGCCACTAAAATCTCGAAATTAGATGGTGTCTTAGTGGCTCCTGGATTTGGAGAGCGCGGGATTGAAGGAAAAATCAAGGCTGTTCAATATGCCCGTGAGCACAAGATTCCGTTTTTAGGCATCTGCTTAGGAATGCAAATGGCGGTGATAGAGTATGGTAGGAATGTGTGCGCTTTCGCGAAAGCGAACTCTACCGAAATGAATCCTGAAACGCCTTATCCAGTGATTGATTTGATGGAAGCGCAAAAAAATGTAACTGATATGGGGGGAACCATGCGTTTAGGTGCCTGGGAATGTGCCCTAGCGGCAGGTAGCATTGTACGCGAAGTATATGGGAAAGACGTTATCAAAGAGCGTCACCGTCATCGGTATGAATTTAATGATGCGTATAGAAATGAGTTAGAAGCTGCCGGGATGAAAATAACAGGAACTAATCCAGATACAGGACTCGTTGAGATTATAGAATTGCCAGATCACCCTTGGTTTGTAGGGGTACAATATCACCCAGAATATAAGAGTACAGTGGCAAGTCCGCATCCATTATTTGTTGCTTTTGTCAAAGCAGCGCTGATACATTCAGAAAAAAAATAGTGTCACAATGGCACAAATGAAACCTTTGGAGATAGAATTGCTATCTCTTATAAGAAATATTACTTTCGCAACAGCGATCTATACCATAGCAGTGAATGAAAAAATTTGATAGTACCTCAGTGATAGGAATGCTCTTAATGGGTGTTATAATTATATACATTATGTATACGAGGCCTACTCCAGAAGAAATACAGGCCCAAGAAGAAGCAAAGCAGGAGCAAGTACAAGAAGAAGTCCAAACGCCACCGCCTTCTACCGTAGCAACACCAGAATTTACAAACGCAGTCGCTCCTTCAGATTCTTTGGGACGTTCTGCATTACAAAATAGACTCGGTGCTTTTGCGTATTCTGGAACCTTGCCTACGGCAAGAGAAGATGTTACCGTTGTAAAAAACGATGTCCTTGAATTGGAAGTAAGTAACAAAGGAGGGCATATTGTCAAAGCAACGCTTTTAAACTACAAAACATTTGACTCTATTCCTGTGTATCTTATTAAAGATGGGAATAGCCAATTTAATATCTCGTTTAGTACCACAGACAATCGTAATCTCAATACCAAAGATTTATTTTTTGAGCCTGTTCTTTCAAAAAATGGGGACAATGACGTCTTAACGATGCGTTTAAAAGTATCACCTACAGAATATCTAGAATATCGATATGAATTGAAGCCAGGTGACTATATGCTTGATTTTGGTTTAAAAACGCAAGGACTTGCGCGTGTGATTAATACGGGTGCACCTATGCGTTTGCAATGGGACTTCCAAGGAATACGCCATGCTAAGAGTATAGAATATGAGAATAGATACACCCGACTTACGTATGAGTATGATGATGGTAAGACAGATAAGCTAGGACAGGTAGGAGATGATGATGAGGTTCGAAAAGATCTTACTTGGATGAACTACCGTCAGCATTTCTTTAGCTCTATGCTATTAACAGATACTCCTTTTGCAGAAGCAAAGTTATACTCTAATGACCTCTTGAAAAATGCTACAGATGCTGATTTAGAGACAGAATTTACAAAAGAATACAAGGCAGATGTATTATTGGCTCCTAAAAATGGAGAATTGGATTATGCGATGAATATGTATTATGGTCCTACGGATTATAAAATATTAAAAGAATATGACCGAAATCTAGGAGAGGCGATGCCTTTAGGATGGGGAATTTTCGGATTCTTGAACAAGTATTTGGTGATTCCATTTTTCGGATTTTTAACAGGGTTCTTACCAGCAGGAATCGCGATCATCATCATGACCATCGCTATTAAGTTACTCTTATCTCCGGTACAGTACAAGCAATATGTATCTCAAGCAAAAATGAAGGTATTGAAGCCTGAAATCGCTGCTATTTCTGAGAAGTACAAGGATAATGCAATGAAGAAGCAAAAGGAGACCATGGCATTGTATAGTAAAGCGGGCGCCAGTCCAGCGGCAGGGTGTCTGCCAGCACTATTACAAATTCCAGTGTTCTACGCTTTGTTTACATTCTTCCCATCTGCTTTTGAGTTGAGAGGAAAAAGCTTCCTTTGGGCAAATGATTTGTCTAGTTATGACGAGATTGCAAAACTTCCATTTAAACTTCCATTTTACGGAGATCACGTGAGTTTATTTCCGATACTAGCTGCAGTAACAATTTTCTTCTCTATGCGATTGACTACAGGGAACCAAGCAATGCAACAACCTACGCAAGAAGGAATGCCAGATATGGGTAAAATGATGAAGTATATGATGTACTTCTCTCCACTTTTAATGTTATTCTTCTTCAATAACTACGCAAGTGGATTGAGTTTATATTACTTTATCTCTAACTTAATTACTATTGGAATTATCCTAGTGATCAAGAAATACATCATTGATGAAGATAAGATCAAAGCAAAAATTGAAGTAAAGAAAGCAGCCCCTAAAAAGCAAGGTCGTTTCCAGAAGAAAATGGCCGAAATTATGGAGCAAGCTGAAAAACAAAAAAATGCCAAAGGAAAATAAATTTCTTTTGAGCTTATAAAAAAAAGTGATCATCTTTGGATGGTCACTTTTTTTATTGGCATCGTCAAAGGGTGTAATACACTGAGGTTTGCTTCTAGTTAGTTTACTTAGAGATTTGACTAAAATTGATGAAGAGAAAATAGCGGCTCTATTTCTTTATATAGCATACTTTTAAAGTAAAGACCTTCGTCTTTAAAAAACTTTCAAGACACTATGGATATCTCTACCCTTCTTACCTATGGCGCTTTATGGGTTGCTGTGATGTCTATATGGCTTCCCTGTAGAATCTTTCATAAGATTCCGTTATGGTCATTATTTTTAGTGCTTTCATTCGTCTTTGCTTTGATATTTGATAGGGCGTCTATCGTTTCTTTTGTGTATACAGGGATCTTTGGGTGTATCGTCTACCGTTACTACCAACAAAAACAGCTGTTTTTCTTCTTTTTAATACTCCTCTTATCCATTCCTTTACTATTTCATTTTTCAATGATGGGGTTTGATAATTATAAATACCTAGATGCTGTTATAGTAAGTGAGAATTCCACGCCGTATAGTCTGTATTTTAATTTAGATAAAACAGCTGTTGGAATCTTTATCATTGGGTTTAGCTTCCAATCTTTGAAAATAGATGTTTTTGCTATCTTAAAACAAGTAGCGATTACCTTTTTGATTATGGCGTTGCTTTTCTTTGTGTTAGCCACGGTATTGGGATATTCAATGTTTGAGCCTAAACTTCCTCATTTTACTCCTGTATGGATCGTTGTGAATTTATTCTTTACCTGCCTAACCGAAGAAGCTATCTTTAGGAGACTTATTCAGCAAAGAATATTTGATTCCTTATCAAAAAGCCATGCAAAGTATGCTTTAGGTGGTAGTTTGATCGTTGCCTCACTTGCTTTTGGACTAGCACATTATAATGGAGGGGTCATGTATATCGCTTTGGCTTCTGTGGCAGGGCTATTTTACGGGTATGTGTATCACAAAACCAAAAGAATAGAAAGTGCCATGCTTTTACATGTGCTGTTTAATCTAACACACCTTTTATTGTTTACCTATCCTTCTCTTGCTTAATACAAGAAAAAAATAATGACATAAAAAAGCTCCGATATTATTACCAATATCGGAGCTTTAACCTTGCTAACGTAAAGTTGGGGGGCGTTAGTAAGGGTAACTAACCTAATTATGGATTATAAATCTCTTATTACGCGGCTAATAGCATGTATCACCCCGTTTGCTGCTTGTACGTTGGTAACAATAATAGGATTAGCACCTCCATCAGGATCTATGATCGCAGGCGCGTCAGCGTCTATAACGATCTCTCCACCTCCTAGTGTTGGTACAGAATTACCATCTATTCCTTCAAGATCTTCAGCTCTTACATTGGCACCTGTAACTACGTGTAACTCTAAAGTAGCAGCTAGGACATCAACAGGGACGTCACCTAGTGCTCCGAGCCCTAAATCTGTTAATAAATCTGCGAAAGCATCATTGGTAGGAGCAAATACCGTAAAAGGAGCTGGATCAGTTCCATTTGGTGTTTGTAAAGCGCCTACATATCCAAAAGAAGCATCGGCAGTAAGTGCAGCTACTAAAGAAGAAAAAGTTGGGTCGGCAGTTGCAAACGTAGTAATGTCTGGTAATCCAATAACAGTATCTACCACATGTACAACTCCGTTTACAGCTACGATATCTGCTAACGCTACATTAGAACCTCCATTAAGTGTTACTCCATTGTCTGTATTGATATACATACTTATGGGTGCATCAGCTTCGCCGTTAAAAACAGCAGCAGTGCTTACGTATGAGTTACTTAAAACAGTAGAAATGGCTACTGTTCCTGGAATTACGTGGTTTGATAATACTTGTGCAAGTACATCATTATCAACATCACCTAAAGAAGCTCCATCTAAAAATGTAGTGAAGGCATCATTTGTAGGTGCAAAAACTGTAAAATCTTGTGTTGTATCAGAAAGTAAGGTGACAAAAGCAGTATTTCCTTCGTCTGTAAGCGCAGCAACTAAAGAGCTCAGTGCAGGATTTGTCGTTGCAAAAGTAACGATCGTTGGAAGCTCAATAACTGAATCTACAATATGTATAATTCCATTGTCTGCATCAACATCAGCAGTGGTCACAGTAGATTGTCCATTAATAACAACTCCATTAGAAGTGTCAATGTACATGTCTATGTTAGCATTTGAAGATGGTTCGGTTGCTAGGTTTTTCTGGTATCCTGTGCTTAAATCTGTAGAAGCCAATTCTACATTAAGAACATGATTTAATAAAATCTGTGTTAATACATCATTGTCTACATCTGCTAGTGGCGTTCCGTTTAGGAAGGTGTCAAAAGCAGTATTTGTAGGAGCAAAAACAGTAAAGTTTCCACTTCCGGCAAGGGTTGCATCAAGTCCTGTTTGTTGTAAAGCCGCTAGTAGCGAACTAAAGTCAGGATTTCCAACTACAATGTCGGCAATAGTATTACTTGGGTTGGGATCAATAATGTTTCCATTATCATCATCATCATTACAAGAAACGATTCCTGTAAAAACAATAGCCAAAATGGCTATTCTTGCATAATTAAAAAATGTTTTCATAGTTTTTTGTGTTTGTATGTTTAAGACAAATATAGAATGCTTAAACAAAATAAATGTTTAAAATAAAGTTAAAAAGGTTAAACAAAGTATAAATTTTGTAATGTCTTCACTTTTTAGGATGAATAACATCATCGAATATCGAGAAGTATTCATGTCAATATAAAGCGGTAAGACATTCCTTCTACAGCATAGCAGAAGATTTTTGATTGCAACTATAATAGGTACGGCCTATACATACTTTTGGATGTTGCCTAGTTTCGTTTTAACACAGTATTAGTAGTTACCGTAGTATTTATAGGCTATAATTAGCGCTTCAGTCCATTAAAAATCATAAAGAATCGTTTTAAAACGCGCTATAATGACCTAAGGATGTATGTGTAATTGTTTTTTCGCTTTAAGCGAAAAAAATAATAGCTGTAGCCTTATAAGTAGTTGTGGATACTAGTGTTCTTAAAAATCATAGAAGGGAAGCACAAGAAGTGTTTGTGAGATTTTAGCACTTAGTTTAACGACAAAACCTTCGGTGTCATAAAATACACCGAAGCTTTTGTAGGTTATAATCTTGTATGTATGTCTAATTTCTTATCACTCTATCTAATGTGTGAACAACTCCATTTGCAGTTTGCAAATCTGTCATAAGCAATTTGCTAGATCCTCCATCAGGACCAATGATAGCAGGTGTCGTTGCATCTATGGTAATATCAAGTCCAGAGAATGTGGTGAAGACCATTCCATCCATAGCAGTTAATTCGTCAGCTCTGATATTCATACTGGTAATATTGTGTAATTCTACAATAATTGATAAATCCATAAGCGGGATATCAGCTATACCAGTTACATTGAGGTCTGTAAACAAGTTTTCAAACGCTTCGTTTGTAGGAGCAAAACCTGTGAAAGGGGTAGGTCCTTCTCCTAAAGGAGTTTGTAATGCTGTGATGTAATCTGTATTTGGATCGGCGAGAATAGCTTCTAATAATATAGAAAAGTTAGGATCTGCAAATACAAAAGTAGTCACATCTGGAAGGGGTATCACTGTATTTACAACATGAATCACGCCATTTGAAGTAACGATATCTGCTTGTGTGACCGAAGAGGTTCCATTTAAGCGTACGCCATCATCTGTATTGATATACATGGTGATTGGAGCAGTTGCATCCCCATTAAATATCGCGGCAGTATTGATATATGAGTTGCTAAGTGATGCTGCTGTAGCAACCGTCTCAGGAATCACGTGATTTGATAGTACTTGTGCAAGGACGTCATTATCAACATCGTCTAATGTGGCGCCATCTAAAAAGTTTGTAAATGCATCATTTGTGGGTGCAAATACGGTAAAATCTGACGTTGTATCTGATAATAAGGTGGTAAACGTTGTGTTGCCTTCGTCAGTTAATGCCGCAAGAAGCGAACTCAGTGAAGGATCAATAGCGACAAAGCTTGTCACAGTAGGTAAGGTAATAATAGCATTTACTTCGTGTAACACACCATTATCAGCATCCATATCTGCAGCGGTTACAGAAGACTCATTGTTTATAGTCACCCCCGTGGCTGTATTGATATACATATCAATATTTGCGTTAGAAGCGGCTTCTGTAGCAATTGTTTTTTGATAGCCTGTAGTAAAATCACTAGCAAATAACTCGATGTTAAGAACATGGTTTAAAACCAATTGTGTTAGGACTTCGTTGTCTACATCCTCAATCGCTGTTCCACCTAAAAAGGCATCAAACGCAGCATTTGTGGGTGCAAATACCGTGAAGTTTCCACTACCAGCAATGGTAAAGCCAACACCTGTTTGATCTAGTGCTTCAAGAAAAGAACTGTAATCTGGATTGTCGGTAATAATGTCTAGAACCGTATTACTAGGTGTATTATCGATAATGTTACCATTATCATCATCATCAGTACACGAAAGCACACTTATTGCCGTTATTATAAGGATTACTATCTTCGTATTAAGTAAAGTTTTTTTCATAATTGATACGTACTATATTTCGTGCAAATATATGTCTATCATTCATAAATAAATGTTTTAATTTTCATAAAATGAGTACACAGCATTTCATTTTTTTTCTAATCAGTTTTTGTTTCTTCTTTACAGGAAACGCACAGGAATTTAATAAAACAGATGCCGATAATAAAAAGCATGGAAATTGGCAGAAGTTTTATGAAGGCACAAAGCAGTTGCGGTATGAAGGAACATTTGACCACGGTCAAGAAGTAGGGACTTTTAAATTTTATGATAGAAAAGGTGGACATCCTACCGCACTTAAGATCTACACCAAAGGTGAGGTGTTTCTGGATGTTATTTTTTACACCACAGACGGTAAAAAAGTAAGTGAGGGTAAAATGAAAGAACGCTCTCGCGAAGGAAAATGGATCTATTATCATCAAGATGGAACCACGGTCATGACCGAAGAAGTGTATAAAAATGATCTTTTACACGGAATACGTACAGTTTATTTTGAAAGTGGAGCGATTGCACAGCGTTTGGAATATGTAGATGGAAAAGAAAATGGAACAGAAACTCATTACTCAGAAAAAGGAGTGGTTGTAAAAACATACACCCATGTAAATGGGGAGCTACACGGTCCCGTAAAATTGTATAGTCTAGAAGGGACGATCCTGCGAGAAGGAAACTACAAGAACAATCAAAAGCATGGCGTCTGGAAGTATTACAAAAATGGACAATTAGATAAGACACTTACATTTCCTCTCAATAAAATAGGCGTACACTAGGTCATTTTAGCTGCATTTTTTTCAAGTGGATGTGTTTTTACCGCTTTCGCGAAAGCTTATAACAGCACACCTCAAACCACACAACTTGTTTTGAAGTGCACACAGAATCTTTGTACCTAAGAATTTTCCGGATTTCAGCGAGATATTGAAACCTCAATACTCCATTCACTAATTAATTTATCCCATTCACTAAATAAATAAGGGATGTTACCAGAATCCTAATAGTTTTATTCATTGAAAACAGTTCAGTACTGATTCCATCAACAGCACTAAATTTTAAATACAATGAAAAAACAACTCAAACACCTCTCCATTTGTCTTTTACTCCTAACGTATTTTACAGTAGGCGCTCAAACCTCTCCAAATTTTGCCAATGAAGGAAGAGATTGGTATGTAAGTAAAAATACAGGATCAGGTAAATTAGGAACGAAAGAACGCCCAGCAAAAGATTTAGGAAACATCATTCACTTATTAAAACCTAATGATCGTATTCATATTGCAGAAGGTATTTATATGAGTAAAGGAAAGCGTGGCGCCGATGAAATCAATGTCCCTGTTCAAATTTACGGTGGATATGATGTAACGTTTACGACTAGAGATCCTTGGGATGCTCACAAAACTATTTTTACAGGAGTCAATGAGTATATGAAATTGACAGATCCCAGAATTTATATCCGTACCGATCAACAGCGGGAAAGTAACGGACAAAAATCTACAGGAGGAAATATTGTAGTAGCAGGTATTATTGTAGACAATGGTCCTCGCAACAGATATCATAAAAATGAAAATTTAGCGATACGCCGTAAAGCAAGCCCTAAGTCACAACAAAATCCATCACCAGAATCGGGAGGAATTGTGATTGTAGCAAGTCATTATACCAATGTGACGGTACAAAATTGTGTGGTCATGAATACAGCTCCTACCGAAGGAGCGATATCCGTACGAGTCTTTAAAGGCGGTAAAGGCGTTATAAAAAATAACTTTACCATCAACAATACAGGATACGGAATCCATGCACGTACAGGCTATGTAGGCTCTGATGATTCTGTAATGCCACATTTTACCATATCCAACAATACATGTCTATTTACTTGGAAACACGACGCGATTGCTTCTTACGGAGGAGATGCAATGGCTTTTGATAGTAACTTAACTGCCGATGTATTTAACAACGCACTAGGCTACGGTCATATGGGAGGTCTTTATAACAAAGGCGCAAAGCTCAAAATGATGAATAACCTCTTTACGGGTAATGCAAAATATGATTACAAAGAAATCAATGATAAAATGGCTGCAGAAGATATGATAGATGAAGCCACCCTAGTACACGAAGAAAGTGATGGGAATCAAGGATTATTAATTAGTATACCTGTAGGAGAAAATTGGGCAAAAATCTATGCAGGAAGAGATATTGTCACAAGAGAACAAGTCGATGCTGCCGTAAGTGTTCCTAACTCGGGAGCCAATCAATTGAGAAGTATTTTTGGGTTGAATCAGCAAGGAGGTGATGTAAAAATGGATGCAGAAGTATTCTTACCACTCATCACCATTGAAGAAGCATTGCCAGCGGGCCGTTATGCCTGGAATGGTATGGGATGTAATATTCCAAAACAAGCACAGAATTAACGTGACCATATACTGTTGGGGGACTTTATATAGTCAGTGTTATTAAAAAGTGGTTAGAAAAATCTAACCACTTTTTTTAGTGAAACGCTGTTTTAAAAAGTTGCAGCGCAACGCATTTAACATAGCTAGTTGAACTAATCCCGCTATATGCTGAACTTGTTTCAGCATATAGCGGGATCTGTTTTTTATTAGTCAGGGACAGTAATGAGATCTCTAAGGTTTGTCTTAGATACATTATAGCGTACGCTGTTTTAAAAAGTTGCAGCGCAACGCATTTAACATAGCTAGTTGAACCTGCCTATGCCGGCAGGCAGGCTAATCCCGCTAGTTGCTGAACTTGTTTCAATTTTTAGTGGGATTTAAGGTTAGTTTTAATATGGTATTGGAACTAATTTTGTTAGATTTTCTTATTTGTAACGACTTTCTAAAGAAAGGCTATGCTACAGATTTTAAAAAAGAGGATCGCTATTTCTTGTTGGTTATTTTTAATAACATTCCCAACCCATCAGCCCCTTCAAGCACAAGGAGTCTCTTTTGACAGCGAAGTACATTATTTCTTAGATCTTGCCACTACCTCTAGTAAGGCAGCGCAAGAAAAAATCTTAAGGAAAATTGATAAAAATTGGAATACTAGCTTTGAAATCATGGCATTAGAAGTGATGTATTTTGGATACTCTTCAGAGATAGGATTAAAAATCGCATTACTCTTACAGAAAAAAACAGGACAGAATTTCGGACTTGATTTTAATGCGTGGTATGAATATCTATGGAATAAAGATCCATACCTACATCCTGATTATGCATATTTCAAATCCCAATTACATAAATCACTAGATCCTAAATTTGAATCGTATTTCCAAGGACGTCAGGCAACGAGTTTGATTCGCCTGGACGAAATCAGATGGGGCGGTGTGGGACAAGATGGGATTCCGCCCTTACGGAGTCCAACCATGATTCCCGCAAACCAAGCGAGCTATCTTGAAGACGATCACATTGTTTTTGGAATAGAAGTTAATGGAGATGCAAGAGCGTATCCAAAACGAATATTGGCGTGGCACGAAATGTTTGTTGATGACGTAGGAGGGATCCCCGTTACAGGGGTGTATTGCACGCTTTGTGGCACGGTAATTCTTTATAAAAGTGAGGTGCATGGTACTGTACATCAAATGGGTACCAGCGGCTTTTTATACCGATCCAATAAATTGATGTATGACCAAGCCACCCAATCTTTGTGGAGTACTTTAGAAGGGAAACCTGTCGTAGGTCCTTTAGTCGGTAAAGGCATACAAATGGACTATCTAAGTGTCGTGACCACGACTTGGGGCGAATGGAAAAAACGTCACCCAGAAACACACGTACTCTCATTAGATACCGGATACCAACGAGATTATGGAGAAGGCATTGCCTACCAAGCGTATTTTGCAGATGACAACTTAATGTTCAATGTCCCATCCGTCAATGGGAAATTAAAAAATAAAGAATCCATATTGGCCATTCGTTTGCCTAAATACCCCGAGCAACCTTTGGCCATTTCAGTCAAATTCCTGCAGAAAAAACCAATCTACCAATCCAGTATTGGCGATCAACGTTTTGTGGTATTTACAGACAAAACGGGTGCTAACCGTGTTTATGATGCGTTCAATCTGAATTTTAAAAAGTTCGATCAAAATACAATGGCTGTAGATGCCAACGGCAACACATGGACGATCTATGAAGACCGTATCGAAAACACTTCAGGAGATGTCCGCTTACGAATACACACCTTTAATGCTTTTTGGTTTGGTTGGCAAGCTGCTTATCCGCATACCAAGCTTATCAAATAAGCCCTAGTACAACGGTAAATAATTGCGTAATTTTGCAGTGTTTTAGATGATGTTGCGTATGCTTTCGCGAAAGCATATAAAGTAGATCATAAAAGATGTCACACTGAGCCTTTCGACAAGCTCAAGACAGGCTCTGTCGAAGTGCTTGGTTGAAGTGCAAAACAACATAGAGAATTAATAACATGAGATATCCACCGGAGTTTATCCTGAGCCATAGTCGAAGGGTGGATATGAAAACATTCCCACCGGAGTTTATCCTGAGTGTCACACTGAGCTTGTCGAAGTGCGATAGTCGAAGGGCGGGGATGAATAAAAACTCCTTCTCCTTTGGAGAGGGTTGGGGAGCCAAAATATGAAAACAGTAGTAGTAGGTCTTAGTGGAGGTGTAGATAGTAGTGTAACTGCCTATCTACTAAAAGAACAAGGATATAATGTCATTGGTCTTTTTATGAAAAACTGGCATGATGATTCGGTGACGATTTCTGATGAATGCCCGTGGTTAGACGATAGCAATGATGCCATGTTGGTGGCAGATAAGCTCGGTATCCCTTTTCAGACCGTAGATTTAAGCGAAGAATATAAAGAACGTATCGTGAACTATATGTTCAAAGAATACGAGATGGGGCGTACCCCAAATCCCGATGTGTTGTGTAATCGTGAGATTAAGTTTGATGTATTCATGAAAATCGCATTGAGCCTCGGTGCCGATTATGTCGCTACGGGACATTATTGTCAGAAAGCAACGTTTACCAAAGACGGTAAAGAAATCCATCAGTTACTCGCGGGTGCCGATGGCAATAAAGACCAGTCGTATTTTTTATGTCAGCTGTCACAAGAACAGTTGGCAAAAACCCTATTTCCTATCGGTCACCTTCAGAAACCTGAGGTGCGTGAGATTGCGTTGGCGCAAGATTTAGTTACTGCAGGGAAGAAAGATTCGCAAGGGCTTTGCTTTATTGGGAAGGTGCGATTGCCTGACTTTTTACAGCAACAACTTCGACCGAAAGAAGGTGTGATTGTTGAGATTCCAAAAGAAGCCGTACCGCTGATGGTAGGGGAGGATGTGGCTAGCAATGCTTTCGCGAAAGCGGACTTACCCCAACTCGCAGAAAAACCGGTATACCAGGTTTCTGACGGAAAGGTCGTTGCCAAACACCAAGGCGCGCATTATTTCACCAAAGGACAACGCAAAGGACTCGCCGTGGGAGGTACCACCGAACCGTTATTTGTCATCGAAACCGATGTTAAAGAAAATGTGATTTATACAGGGCAAGGCAAAAGCCATCCCGGATTATACCGCAAAGGACTCTTTGTGCGAGAAGAAGAAATTCATTGGATCCGAGAAGATGTAGCCCTTGCTGTAGATGAAACCATGGAAGTGGACGCTCGCATTCGCTACCGCCAACCTTTAGAAAAAGCGACTTTATATCGTGTAGAAGGCGGACTCTATGTGATTTTTGATCACCCACAAACCGCGATCGCCGAAGGACAATTTGTGGCTTGGCATCAGGGCGCAGAATGTTTAGGTTCGGGAGTAATTTCGTAACTTTATAAAAAACTACAAAGCATGAAAAAAATACTACTAAGGATACTCCTACTTATCCCATGTATCACCTTCGCGCAACAAGACGCGTGGGTATTCTTCACCGACAAAGAAAATGTAGCAGAAAGCATCGCAAATCCGATCAGCATCTTGACACAAGAAGCCATTGATCGTAAGGAAATGCACGGTGTCGCTATTGATGAGCGTGATGTGCCTGTTAACGAAGCTTATATCGCAGTCATTAAAGAGCAAGCAGGCATTACTGTATTGGCCAAATCAAAATGGATGAACTGTGTGCATGTCCGCGGTTCTCAAGAAGCCATCCAAGCGTTAGAAGAATTAACATTAGAATTAGGTAGCGATTTTTTTGTGTCAGGCATTGAGTTTGCCGATGATAGTTTGACACGATCTTCAGAAGGGTTTGGATTTGTAAAAGACGATCCACAAGACACCCACCCACAACGCGTAGAATATACCTACGGTGCTACCGAAAACCAAGTGACCATGTTGAACGCCGATTTTCTGCATCAACAAGACTTCACAGGCGATGGCATCATTGTGGCGGTCTTAGATTCTGGTTTTCCAGGCATCGATACCAATGCGGGTTTTGCACGAACGCGTGATAACGGTCGCTTACTAGACGGTTACGATTTTGTAGACCGTGTCGATAATGAATTTGCTTTTGCTAGTAGCAGTCACGGCACCCGAACAGCAAGTGATATTGTCGGTTTTATACAAGATCAGTTTGTAGGGACCGCGCCAGATGCGTTTTTATATTGTTTCCGTACCGAAGATGTGAATAGCGAAAACCCTGTCGAAGAATCGTACTGGGTGGAAGCGGCAGAGCGTGCCGATAGTTTAGGTGTTGATGTGATCAATACCTCACTTGGGTATCGTACCTATGACAATCCGGCCTATAGCCATACCTATGAAGATATGGACGGGCAAACTACTTTTATTTCTAGAGGTTCTAATTTGGCTTTCGAAAAAGGCATGTTACTCGTGACCAGCGCGGGGAATTCAGGTACAGGAATGATTAGTGCCCCGGCAGATGCCCCAGGCGTACTGACGGTAGGGGCGGTAGATAGCAATGGAGATTATGTCAATTTCAGTAGTATCGGGCCTTCCAGCGATGGACGTATCAAACCCGATGTGATGGCAAAAGGACAGAGTGCTGCGGTGATTAGAGCAGATGGGGTGATCACGACAAGTAACGGAACCAGTTTTAGTTCGCCGATTATGGCGGGTGCTGTGGCGAGTTTTTGGCAAGCTTATCCAGAACTCACCAATGCTGAGGTGATGCAAATCGTACGTGAATCTTCGCATTTATTTACCAATCCAACACCACAAATGGGGTATGGAATTCCCAATTTTGAAGATGCGTTTAACAATGTATTGAGTGTGGATGAGTCCGCTTTCGCGAAAGCGTATACACTCTCCCCCAACCCTGCCAACTCCATCGTGCAAATACAATTTCCAGAAGGCGCTTCTCAAGCCGCGGTTTTTGTGTATGATATGCTCGGAAAAAAAGTACTACAAAAAGACATCACAATTACCGATAATGCCGTGGAAATTGATAGACTGACATCGGGCGTGTACATTGTGCAAATACAAGAAGAAGGATTGTCAACAACACAAAAGCTCATCAAAAACTAGTGGGAAATATTACAGATTTATTTGGCATACAATATCCGTTGATTCAAGGCGGAATGATTTGGAATAGCGGATGGCGATTGGCCAGTGCCGTGAGTAATGCAGGCGGATTAGGCCTCATTGGCGCTGCCTCTATGTACCCAGAAGTACTCGTTGAGCATGTGGAGAAATGCAAAAAAGCCACGGACAAACCGTTTGGGGTCAATATCCCGATGCTCTATCCGAATATCGAGGAACACATGAAAACCATTGTGGATTATAAAGTCCCTATTGTGTTTACGAGTGCAGGAAATCCAAAGCTGTGGACTGCACATCTCAAAAAACACAATGTTAAAGTTGTTCATGTCGTGAGTAGCGTCAAATTTGCGCTCAAAGCACAAGATGCGGGTGTTGATGCGATTGTCGCCGAAGGTTTTGAAGCTGGCGGTCACAACGGACGTGAAGAGACCACTACATTAACGCTGATTCCGATGGTCAAGGAACAATTGAAAATTCCATTGATTGCTGCAGGAGGGATTGGTACCGGAAAGGGTATGCTTGCCGCGATGGTTCTGGGCGCTGATGGCGTACAAGTCGGTAGCCGATTTGCCGCGAGTGAAGAATCTAGTGCCCACCAACTATTTAAACAAGCCATTGTCGATGCCAAAGAAGGCGATACCGTTCTCACTTTAAAAGAGCTCGCACCTGTGCGTTTGATTAAAAATAAGTTCTATGAGCAAGTGGCTCAGTTATACCAAACCTCCCCAACGCCTGAACAACTCAAACAATTACTAGGACGTGCCCGCGCCAAACGCGGGATGTTTGAAGGCGACCTAGAAGATGGCGAACTTGAAATTGGGCAAATCTCAGGATTGATTCACGATATTAAACCCGCAGGGCAGATTGTCTCAGAGATGATTGCTGAGTATAATCAAGCAAAAACCGAACTTGGTTTGTTACCTAATCTATAACCAATGTCAGATGGCTATATCCAGTCCGTTCATCCTGTACTTCCTGTAAGGGATGTGATTGCTTCTTTGCGATACTACACGGAGAAGCTAGGATTTGAAATTGCCTTCGCAGACGATGCACGTAACCCTATGTATGCCGGAATTAGACGTGATGGTATAGAGATTCATCTACAACGGCACGATGCTTCTAACTGGAAGCACATGAGTGCGTCTTCACTTCGTTTTGTGGTTAAAGATATAGAGGCCTTGTATGATAAGTATAAAACACAGGGTGTTTTTCACAAGAATACTTCCTTAAAAGAAACGTCTTGGGGTACGCGCGAGTTTGCTTTTTATGACCCTGATAAGAATGGGTTGACGTTTTATGTGGGGGTGTAATGGGTTGATAGACTTTTTTTTTACACTTGAATTTACATGTTTTAGTTCCTTAAATGAATTATTTTTCTAAGCAATCCCTAGTAAATACTGGGGATTGCTTTTTTATTCTCCTCTGGTTACGGAAAACCGTATAAATAAACACGATATAAGTTGTTATTTGTCTAGTTAATAGTACTTAGTATATATAATAGAAAAACTAGTAGATTCAAATGTCTTATAAACCTAAGAATAGTAACAAATATTGGATTAAAGAAGGTACTTCCCAATATAAAAGTATGATTATAAAAGATATAGTATTTGTAGAAGCAAAAGATAAAATCTGTGAGTTTAATATGATTGATGGAACGGTATTTAAAAAAAGAGCTACACTGGAAAAACAAGTGTATGATCAAATATTATCTTCCTATAATAATTTTTATAAATTAAATAGAAGTTATATAGTAAACCTAGATCATATACATACTATAGAAGGAAGACGTATTGTTTATACAGACTTAAATAATACTAAAATCAGAATCCCTGATGATCAAATTAAATCATTATTTGATAAAATAGGACTTAGAAAGTAAATGTGCTTTAATTTAAATTATTGATTTACAGTTTGTAATAAGCCTTAACGTGCTGAAATAATCATTTCACGATTTATTTTAGTGTTTTTGCGAAATAGTTTTGTGTATATTTTTTAATCAACGGAAATTCAATGAGTTAATGTATAATTTTGTTTTGAATTGAGCGTATCAATAACCATATATCTTCCTGTTTATATTTTTCATATCTATCATTTTAATAATATATATAATATTATTCTATCCTATTTCTATGCTATTAAAACTATAAATACTTCAAAAAAGATAGATATAGATTATCATTCAAATAAACTTTGGATATCTATTAGAAGAGGAGCTTTTGAAGGATTAAATGTAGAAGAGATTATATACATTCAAGCGGCGGATCATTACTTAAAAATATATATAAGAAATAAAGATCCTTATATAGTAAAGTCTTCTCTTAATAACTTTTATGAAAATTACTTATCACGATATAAAATTTTTTATCGCTTAAGTAGATCCTATATCATCAATTTACAAAAAGCATATAAGATAGAAAAGAATCAGTTGTTTTTGATGGAAATAGAAAAGGGGCTTCCGATTCCTAAGAATAAGAAAGATGAGATTTTAAGGGTTATAGGAGTTAAATTTTAAAAATATGAAATCATAAAATTTTATTATGGGAATTTTTTACAATCCATTAAATGGACCACTTACAGGAAAGAAGGTTATAGGAATAGCGGTCTATTTAACTTTGGCAATTATTAGTATTTGGGCTACTTCCGAATCGATTAGTGGGTCTTTTAATGTACCCACCATAATCTCTTACCTGCTAGGAATAGCTTTTGTTGCAACTATGGCTTTATTATTAGGTGTAATAAAGCAAATGTTTGGAGAGAGGCGTGTAAAGTTAGGAGGAGTTGTCTTCGTAATTTTTGCTTTTTTGATTGTGTGGGGAGTAAGTTTATCTACCAATGCTCATAAACTGTTTACTCAACTCAAACTTGAAGATATTCGAAAGAACGAATTAGATAAAGCCACAATTGCCTTAGAGAATATAGAGACTAATAGTACTTCTGTAGGAAATCAAGTTATTAATGATTATGAAGTTTTTGTAGTTAGTAGAATTCAGAATTATAAAAAGGAAGTGCTTAATGTTGAAAACTGTGGACACGGTAAAGTAGCAGATACTTTAATGAGTAAAGTACAGAGAAGTATGCCAGGGTCTATTTTTACATTACCCTCTGGGCGACAAAGGACAGAATCTGGATGTAGGAAGCTTGCTAATGATATGACAAGTTTAATGACTACAGAGTTGAATAGTAGAGTTACTTCTATGCGAGAAAAATTGGCTAACCTTGGTAAATGTAATAATGATGAAAAAGCAAGAGTTATTTTAGCTAGTCTTGAAGAAAAGAACAGTTTTTTAACTGGTTTCGCTACCAGAGAAGTAAAACAATCAATCTCTGATGCACACGAGTATTATAATAAGTTATATGAATGTTATAATGAAGGTCTTATTGAAAATATAGGAAGTGTCAAAGATTTTACAGATGCTAGAGATTTTAAAAATAAGCTTGAATTACCTGTACCTAGTATTGATTTAGAGAAGATATCAGAATTGATTCCTTTTGTAAAAAACTATCCTAAAGAGAATCCAGGATCTTATTTTAATTCATTTTTACTAAGTCTAGCTATTGCCTTTATATTGGATCTAGCAGCATTTATAATATTGTATTACGTAATTTTTAAAGAAGACGATTAATTTTTTTACTTATGGATAATAAAGACAAATGGAAAATTGACGATGATTTAGGTAATGAAAACTACCAATCTGAGAAGAAATCTTCTCAAGATTACGAGCCTTCAACTGTTGAAGAAATTGTCACTGGACAACTTAATAAAAATTTAGTAGTATTTGTAGGACCCAGAGAAACAGGAAAGACTGTTGCTTTAATGAGATTAACTCATTTTTTAGAAAAAAATAGAGAAACTAAAGTATCACCTAATCAATCATATCGTATTGATAGACAATATAAAGAATCGGTAAACGCTTTTTTAGACGATTTGCATAAGCCTGATTTTAGTCCCAATAGAACAGGTAATATTGACTTTCTTGTGTTGGATGTTTATAAAAATAGCGAATTATACTGTCAATTTTTAGAAGCCCCAGGAGAAGGATTTTTCGATGAGAAAGAACCGCATAGCACTATTTTTCCTACATATTTGCGAAGTATTATTAGTAATTCGAAGTTAAATAAGGTTTTTATCTTCTTTTTTGAAGAAGGTATGTTGATAAAAAGTGATCCTATAGCATATTCAAAACGATTGTCTTTATTAGTCTCTATGATGAATAAAAAGAAAGATGATGTTATTATTCTTTTTAATAAAGCTGATAAATTGAGAAACTTATATTATAATAATAAACCAAATACAAAGGAATTTAAACGCTTATTATATAATAATAATGCATATAGTGATTTTTTAGGGGCTTTAAAAACATTAGGTATACCTGTTAAGTTTGTTGTTTTTTCTAGTGGAGATTTTCAAAAAATCCCAGGAAAAGCTACTGAACGTTGGATACATTCAGAAGATTATTACCCAGAAAATTTATGGCTAAACATTGATAAATGTTTTAAATCATTTTCTTGGTGGAAATAAAAAATAAATATGACAATTCAAGAAAAAGATATTACGGTTTTCTTTTTTGGTTCTCCAGCTAATGGGTTTTCATCTTTTCCTAAAAACTATGTTGGATTAGTGAAAAGCTTAGATTTAGCTAGAGCTAAGCAAAATATTACCTGTACATATGAGATTATTGAGAATAAATCTGTAGTTAAATATATCATATATAATTTAACAGGTGTTGGTGTTAAAGGAAATAATAGCTCGAGGGGAGGCAGAAACTTTGGAGTATGGATTGAGTTTACAGGGTATCAATTAAATGAGCAAGGGAAAGATGAGATAGTTGATTATATAGATAATTGGATTCAAAAAGGGATTGTCCAAAATGCTCAAATTTTTAAGGATAATAAACCTTTGCATTATATAGTTTATTCTTTTTCAGAAGTTGAAGATAAACTAGAGAGTTTAAGGAATGGGATAATTCAAAATTTAATAAAAAACTTTAGTAGTAATATTATTTCTATCATAGATAATGATAGAATTCAGTTTAACTTGATTCCAATTCAAGAAGATAAAACTATAGATAATAATAATGAAATAATAAATACACACAATATTAATGAATCTAATCAAATTCAAATAAAGGGTACAGAAAAAAATAAAGAAGATTATAATCGAATTAATAAGGGTATAATTTATAAAGTTTTGTTAGGAGTTTTAGTGGTCTTAAACTTGTTAATTTTTTTTAAAA
Source organism: uncultured Flavobacteriaceae bacterium (assembly GCA_964351845.1). Taxonomy (GTDB): domain Bacteria; phylum Bacteroidota; class Bacteroidia; order Flavobacteriales; family Flavobacteriaceae; genus Dokdonia. The sequence continues at coordinate 39,450 of CAYGQJ010000034.1, forward strand.
TTGGAAATTTAAATAAAGAAAATACACAGGTACTTGATGAAATACCTATAGAAATCTCAAACTTAACAGCTTCGGATATTAAACAATTAACAGCTCAACAAATAAGCCATCTTGATTCATCACAAATAAATAGTTTAACGAAGAAACAAATCCAACAATTAATTAATCAGCAGATTAAGTACTTGACTTCAAAACAGACAGAAAATATAGCGGATAATCAAATATTAAATCTAATGGCTAATTATATTAAAAATTTAGATGAAGAAAAAATTAAAAAAATTCAAGAGATGATAGGCTTTACTGAAGATGACGTAGATGGTAACTGGGGCGATGGTTCAATGGTTAAGTTTAAAGATTTCATGAAATAATAATAACTTCAAATTGAAATTTGTGATAACCTCATTTGGAAAATGAATTTATAGATTATAATCTCTTTACTATAGTAGTTTCACTAAAATCACCATGCTATTGGAAATTAATGATATTGAAGTTTTCTTTTTCGGATCACCTGAATCAGGTTTTTCTTCCTATCCTAAAAGATATGTCAATATTGTAAATGCATATGATATAGCAAGAAGTGAAAATGAATACAGATGTAATTTTAATATAATTTCAAATAAGTTTATTATCAATTATGTTGAATATGGGTTAAGAGGAATTACTAGTGATAATCATATACGAGGTGGTAGAGTTTTTGGTATTAGAATAGAGCTAGATGGTTATAAAATTAAAAAAGAAGGTCAAGAAAAAATATGCTCATATTTAGAAGGATTTATTGAGCTAGGAATAAAAAAACATTCTGGTCTTTTTGATGTGTCTCTTGATTATAAGCAATATTCTGTATCATCTTTTAATCAAGTATCGGATAAACTAGATCTTTTGATAATTCGTTATAAAGAGAATTTTCTAATAGACTTTAAAGAGTTCTTAATCCCTATAATCAAAACTATTAAGGAAAAAGAACAATTAAAATTAGAAATAAATCCTTTGAAAAGGAAAAATATTGAACAACACAAAAAAAGTGTAACCTATTCAAATAGTTTTAATGAAAATAGTGAAAAGTCAAATAAATTGAAAAAAAGGATTTTAAGATGGATTTTACCAGTATTACTTACAATTATTTTTTATTTACTGATAATACAATGTCATCATTTTATAAATGTTATTTTTCCTTACTTAATAGGATTGATGTTAATTCTTATAATTTATTATAAATTTTCAGTTAAAAACTCAAAAAAAGATAAAATTAATAACACCAAAAATATTGGGCATGAGCACTTCGATGATGATAATAGATTTATAACAATTTGTTTTACAATTGCTGTTTTCGGTGTTATTTTGGGTGTTTGCAATAAGAAAATTTCAGATAATAACTCAGATATCTCACGTACGATTTGCAATTCGCTTAACCCACAAGAGATTATCATAAATACACTTGACACCATACCAATTAAATATACGTTATGTTTTGATAATAGCGGTTCAGGTAAAACTACTGTAGATAAACCCAATTGGTTTAACCAGCACAATATTGATGCTGTTTATTATGATTTAAATATTGAAAAGCCAAACCGGCGTGATGACCCTTTATTTGTAGATTCAGGACAAAAAATGATATCCAACTTAAAGTTAATGAAGTTAAAGGCCCTAAAACTTGTAACGACCTTTAATGATAAGGATGTAATTGATTTAGTTTTATTTGGAAACAACGCTATTATTGAACACGGTTATAATAAAAAAAAACTTGCAAAACGAATACTAGAATTAGAAGCAAAAAATGAGTATACAAACTTTCGTTCTTTATTTAAAAGATTGAATAATGGGAAAAATACTTATGTCAGTATGTATACTTTCAATACTGATAACATAAGTATATTTTCAGATTTTCTTCATGAGACCAATCATGATATTTTAGAGTCAAAAAAAATAATTACTAGCTATATAGACTCTTTAAATAGAAAGGCAATTGGATTTAGTTTTACTTTTTTTAAAATTGATTCTGATAGAAGTAAATCTAAAAAAATAATTGATGTCAGAGAACTATTGATTAATACATACAAGGAAAAGGGTAAAAGCCTTGCTTTTTTTTCTAATCAGCATTTTTATAATATAAGAGTTTATAATACGATTAGGTCTAAAGTTTTTCTTGAGTTTCTATATAAGAATAATGGTAATCATGAAGAGGTGATTACTGCTATAAAATTTGACGACTGTAATAATAGAGAATTAGCGTATTTAAATTTTGAAATAAACCCAAGCCATGAAACTTTAGAATATTATTACAGTAAAAATAATGTAAATGAATGGAAACCAATTTTCCCCAAAGATTCAATACCTATACAAATGAATCAAAGTATAAGAATAAAATGCAGAGGTTCAAAATTTGATTTAGATGAACACACCGCATTTACAGTTTTTATACCAAGTAAAAAAATGGCCATCAAAACCGGAATAATATTTAGGAAGAGAATTTCAAAACGAGTAGCTTATATTACCTCTTTTTTGATATCCATGATAAGTGCTTTTCTATTTGTTTACATCATTAGTGTTTTTACTTTAATTATCAACTTAAAAAAGAACACTGTATTTGAGAATCGACAAAGTAGTATTAGAGGTTAAAATTTTTAAATATGTCAAAATTCTGTAAAAAAATAACATGTCCAAACAGAATATCTTATGGACAAATTGAGGATCCTGATGTAATTAATATGGTATGTCCAAAATGTGAAGATCTTTTGTATGTGTCAGACATAAGGAAGAGTAGGGCTAAGAAAAAGAAAAACATGCTTTTATTTCTATTTCTTATGAGTGTTATAGCCTTTATTGTTGTAGAGAACTACAACATTTTTGTTGAACTGGTAAGTAACTCTGATCCATCACCTCAATATGTCGAAGAGACTGATGTGCCTCCTGAGCGTAAAGATGAGGAGACAGTTGTGAATATTGATTGGTCAAATAACATTAGGGGTTTAATTGATGCTGAGTCAGAGCGCGATTTAAATAAAATAAAAGAATTTTATGCAGATAATATTTCACAATATTATGATTTGTATGTGATAGACAAAATAGAACTTGGTGAGCGATATAGAGATGTTTGGGAGAAATCTTTAGAAAGTAGTAATGAAATTCTAAGCATTTCTAAATTAGATAAAAATACTTATATAATGAGAACTACTTTTAAGGATATAAACAGAAAAAGTAAGAAAAGAATTAGTATAGATGCCAAGGTGAAATTTATTTTTGATGAAAAAGGTAAAATTATTCAATCGTATAATGTAGATTAGAAGCTATATCTATAAAGAAGTATTAATTTATTATAAATTAATACTTCTTTATAGATAGTTTAAATATTATAGATTCATTTTAAAGAAAAAAAACCATTTTCTCTCTCAAATCCCGTAAATGGATTTAAATCAGTTATGACTATGTTTACGTATTCGAAGGATCATTTCATTCGAATGGGGGCTATATTCTTTCAAGAAATATACAAAGACAATAATATTTATTTTAGGCTATCATAACCTTCGTTATCTTTAAATTAGAGAAAATATATAATACCTTTACTACATATAAAACTACCGCTTCACAACCAACCCCAACAACCCTTTTCGCAAAAGCGAACAATCCACCATCTGAATTCTTCCTCCAAAATCTTTTACCCCCCAAAAAGCCCCCCTCATCCACAACGCAAACATGAACAGCTTGACATTTCTTACGTCTATGTAATCTTTTGGTTATTTGAATGTTAAAAAATAAATAGTACCTTATAACACGGTCAAATTATTTGATTCCTCTGAAAACAAATCTTATTTTTGACGGTATAAAACTGTAACTATAATTCATATGCGTGATTTATTAGTGAAACGCTTTTTTGAATTCGTCTTTTTGACTTTTCAAAAAAGCTAGTTGAACCTGCCGCTGCCGGCAGGCAGTCTAATCCACTGTTTGCTGAAACTTGCACTGAATTCATTTCAGAGTCGTTTCAGTATCTAGTGGGATCTATGGTTTACTACTTCAATCCTTGGATTGATTTTCAAGTTCTAAGGCGTGCCTTGGGGTGTACTATCTTTTATGCTTGTTTATAGTTTGAAATTATGTTTTTAATCAACCATCAAGTGCGTGACGCTTGGGTTGATTATCAGCCTTTATGGCACCAAAATGCACACTTTTTGTGCAGGCAACAACGATTCTTTTTAACTATAAATAACCATAAACCAACGATCAATGAAACAAATTACTTTTTCTTCAAAGGCCTCTCAGTCCTTTTGTCGAACCTTTACTTCAAAACTGCGATTATGCATCGCACTTGCCTTAGTCGGAACGTGGAGTTCCTTTTCTCAGGTCATCATCAATGAATTAGACGCAGATACTGCCGGAACCGATATTTTAGAGTTTGTCGAACTCTATGACGGTGGGGTAGGAAATACAGCTTTAGACGGCTTAACGCTTGTCTTTTATAATGGCTCCAATAACTTAAGCTATGCCGCATACGATTTAGATGGTCAAACGACCAATGCTGATGGCTATTTTGTGATTGGGAATGCTGCTGTAGCGAATGTATCCATCGTGATTCCTAGTAATGGATTGCAAAATGGAGCGGATGCCGTCGCATTGTATACTGCAGACGCCACCGATTTTCCAAATGGATCTGCCGTTTCTCTAACGAATCTACAGGACGCGATGGTCTATGATACCAATGATAGCGATGATGCTGATTTATTGGTCTTATTAAACCCAGGACAAGCACAAGTCAATGAAGATGGCGCATCTGACAAAGACAATCATTCTTCACAACGTATCCCGAACGGATCTGGAGGTGCTAGAAATACAAGTACGTATGCACAACTAGCCCCAAGTCCGGGAGCAGCCAATTTTGATCCTTCAGCGACTCCTGTATTTATCATCAACGAATTAGATGCAGATACGGCGGGAACAGATACACTAGAATTTGTTGAAATCTACGATGGAGGCGTCGGAAACAGTCCGCTGGATGGGCTTGTTTTAGTCCTTTTTAATGGTTCTAATAATTTAAGCTACGCTTCGTATGATTTGGACGGACAAACGACGAATGCCGAAGGGTATTTTGTGATCGGAAACGCAGCAGTGGCCAATGTTTCTTTGGTAGTGCCAAGTAATGCACTTCAAAATGGAGCCGATGCTGCTGCCTTATATACAGGAAATGGAGCAGATTTCCCAAGCGGAACTGCTGTGACAACGGATAATCTGTTAGATGCGCTTGTCTATGATACCAATGATAGTGACGACCCTGAATTATTAGTGTTATTGAACGCAGGCG
>CAYGQJ010000035.1:0-20301 GCA_964351845.1 uncultured Flavobacteriaceae bacterium
ATCTGATTTTAAGTATGTGGCGTATTACATACATTTGAGCAGCAATGTTCAAAGTAAAAGAGGTAACTCTTGATGACACTTAGAGAGTACTTTACTTATTGTTTTATAAAACGCTTTTGAACGTTACCATAATCTGAATGTATACTAATATGATATATTCCATTTGAAATGTTTTTAACATCTAAGATGTTTTGATATGACTTATTAGGCGTGTCAATAGATTGTATTAAACGACCCGTAGTATCATAGATTTGTATGGAGTTTATTCTATTTCTTTTATCTATTTCAATATGCAATTTGTCGTTAGCGGGGTTAGGGTATATGTTAACCTTATCTCTTATGACTTCATCTGTAGTACTCAGTGTTGTATTATCAATAGTAATTGTACCTAGTATAGACCAACCTCCAACTAAAGCGTTATTTGTATTCCATGCTCCTTCTATTATTGGGATTTCATTTGAAAAAAGGATATATGTATTTCTAGCATCTAGTTGCCAAGAGTCCGTTTTATCACTATCTGCTTCGGGTTGGATAAGTCGTATAGCGAGTTGATAATCATCTTCTGGAATACTATTGATAGAGGCAGTTACAGAAATTGTGGATGACACATCTTCAGGCAAGATGCTTGTTAGATCAAAAGGCGTTTCAAAGATTTCAATCGGTTGATTATTTTGGTCTAAAAGTGTAAACTGAACATCCCAGTCATAATACATTGGCGCTACACCCACATTAGAGATCGACACCTCTATAGCTAGGTCATCTGATTGAGTTACGCTTTCTGCGAATAAAGCAGCTTCTATTTGAAAGTTATATCCCATTTTACGATGCATAGCCATAAATCCAGCACAGTTTGAACCATTAGGATCGTCAATGCAAGGTCTGCTGTTATCTCCTGCTTGCATCGTGGAGTAATGCCCTTTGTTAATCATATTCATACCTGTCGAAGTTGCGTACATCGTGTCATATTCTGATTGGCTCACATTTGGAGGAATTTCTCCTCCTATAGGACCTTCTAGCCATTTATTACCTAAAAAAATAGCATCATCAAAATCATTACTATGATCAAAAGGGCCGAAAAAATCATTGTGAAATCCTATCGTATTTACCGAAGCAAGAGGTTCTCTCCAAGGGTAGCGGCCCATTACTCTTGATGTAGCAAAAAGGTTGTTGTAGGCAGCTAGTATTTGGTTCATAGTGTTTTCTTCGATCTCAAAATTGGGATCATCAAAACTGTAATCGTGCCATTCTCCCCAATATCCTAAAACTCCTAATTGGATCGAGTACATTCTTGGATCATTATCATAATGATTGGCTAAGGCTTCAATAGCTTCGATAGCTTGAGTGATATAATTAGGATGGTTATAATTTGTGATGTACTTACCGTTAGGAGCTTGTAATCTTTCTACACCATAATCGTTGTAAAGCCATGATGGGCCAGCATCTGATGTTTCCTCATTTCCAAACCAATCTGTATAAAGTCTTAAAATAATATGCCTCCCTTGTGAGCCAGGTCTCTGTATCACATTCTCTACAGCATCAAAATTAAAATTTCCATCGGTAGGCTCAAAGTCTTTCCATTTTAAATATTGAAATCCTACAGTCGCTGATTCATAATCATTCCACCATCCAGAATTCCAACCTTTCATAGGGTTCTTATTTGGTCCATCTGTGAATGGGTAAGTATGATTAATGGTGTTTTGAGATGCTATTTTTATAGAAAAAAGTAGTGCTATGATAATGAGTAGGGTACTATTTTTCATATGAGAAGATTTTGGTTATATATCTTATACGTTTAAAATAGCTATTTAGCCTTTGATTAAGCATAGAACCCAATACGTATCCACATGAAAGGAGTTCATATTTTCTTTTTCCGCTTTCGTACTTCGGCAAGCTCAGTATAAACTTCTGCATCGCTACGCTCTTTGAAAGCGTATAAAAACTATAAGGAGAGTTTAGATTGTTCTAAAGAAATCCAAGACTTATTCTAAGCATCGATGTAGTCTTTGTATTCTAGAAAGAAATCTTCTGCTTTACTCATATACGTGTTGAAAAAATCAAAGACCTCAGGCCATGTATTTTTGTTATGAATACTCACATTTTCTAATGTTAGGTAACAGCGTGAGACTGTTTTGCCGCTATCGAGTAGATAGTGTTCGTCAAAAATGAGTTCTGAAGAAACCGCTTCTAGTAGTAGATTTTTAAGACTGATGAACTTATCAAAATAATAGGCTCTATCAATCTCATCGGTAGCCGCACTTTCTATAGCAACCATGGCTTTTTTGGTATCAAAGTCAAATTTTAAGCTAAGATCTTTGATACCTGTATTATACAAAAGCCATTTTCTGGGATATCGTTTGCCAAAAAATATCCAGAATTGCTGTCGTATTTCTTTAGATTGTTCTTTGCTAAACATGGTTGGATTTTTGGTAATAAAAAAAGTGAGGATTCATACCTATTGAATCCTCACTTTTATAATACGTTATGAAACTATATTATGATATAATTTATAATGCAGATGTAGTACCTGTTCTTCCGTTCCAAGACCAAGTTCCTGAAAGGGCAGGATTACAATCATTTGCCAAATACATTTCAGGAAGACCTCCAAGAGGTATTGGTGATGTATAGTTAAAACTCCAACTTGCTTCAACGCCATTAATCATTGAAGTTTGACCTCCTGCACTTATGCCACTTCCAATGTTTCCTACAAATGGAACTGAAAGTTCTAAAATAACAGGTTCTGTTGTTGGTATTACAAGTCCAGCTGGAGCACAAGCAATTGCTATGTTTGTGTCAAAATCATCTGCACCATTAATAGTGGTTGGTGTCGGCGAATCTGTGTGACTTATTAACATGGTTACAATCTCTTGTGAAAGAGCAGTTCCAGATACACCCATAAAAGTAAATGGAGTTGATGTGCTTGTCGCTGGATTAGTTATAAGATCCCAATTTCCAAAGAATGCTGCTTCATTACCAGTTTCTACATAGGTTCCTAGAATTACTAAAGGATCTAGACCTGCTGCACTTTTTCCTAGGCTAATATACCCTTCAGTATCTGCACCATCCATGATTACATTAGTCGCTTCTGGATTTGTGTAGTCTGCGAAGTTGATATCAAAATTTCCATTTTCTCCTTCAAAATAAATAAGGTCAGGATTACTTCTAGATTGTTGTACACCTGTAAACTTTAATTGTTCTCCATTGACAAGCTCTATAAGTGCGGTATATCGAGTATCATTTCCAGCGTTAATGTACACTTTCCCGTGTAAGTCTTGGTTTAAGTGATGGCCAAAAATCCCTACATATTTTCCTTGTGGTGTTTGGTCTAATTCTGACGCAGGTATAAATGCTACAAGATCTACAATTTCTGGAATACTTTCGTCTATTGTTATTGTTTGTGTATCACTGGTATCAGTGCTACAACTCATCATACATACTGCAGCAAAGGCTGCAATGATTAATTTTTTCCCCATTATTTCTGTTTTTAATTAGTGAGACTTCAAAATTAAGTTATAATTCAAGAATTACAAATTATATGAGGTTTAATTTGCATACGTACAAAGTAAGAATATACGCAGTGTAAAAGCACTTTTTATAAATAATAAGCAATAATAAACCCTAGTAAAATAACACCTAACTTGGATGCGTTAAATTGATGATTTTTGGAGCTTTCAAATAAGATGGTAGTTGATACGTGTAGCAGAACTCCTACCACAAATGCATTGATAGGTGTTTTGTAAGACTCAAGAATAAAGGCTTGCTGATTGATGAAGCTACCTAAAGGAGTCATTGCTGCAAAGACGAGTATAAATACAATAGATTGCCACAACTTCATTTTTGAGAGTAATAGAAATGAAGAAATGATAATTGCAATCGGAACTTTATGTACCACAATACCATACAGAATATGTTCGTTTTCTGATACAGGGAATCCTTCTATTAAGGCATGTATACATAAACTTACAAAAAGAAGCCAAGGAAAAACGGCGGTATCTTTTTGATGCATATGACCATGCTCTGCTCCTTTAGAACCAAATTCGAGTATGATCTGAATGAGCAACCCCGCAATGATATAGATCCCTATTTCTTTATTTTGAACAGCATATATTTCTGGAAGAAACTCAAAAATAGTTGTTGATAATAAAAATGCACCACTAAAGGAAAGTAATAGCTTAATCCCACTGTTGACAGTAGGTTTAAATATAATTGCAATTAAAAATCCAATAAGAACGGCAAAAATTGGTAACAGTAATGCAGTCAAAGGTTATGTATTTTGTAAGGTTGTGTGGGTAAAATTAATGTATTTTTGCGGTATATGAGTGAACAGAGTCAAAACTTTAAGATGGTAGCCAAAACATTTTTTGGTTTCGAAAAGATCTTAGCCAATGAATTACGTAATCTAGGTGCGGGAAATGTAGAGATAGGGGTGCGTAATGTTTCTTTTGAGGGCGATAAAGGGTTTATGTATAAAGCAAATCTTTGTTGTCGTACGGCTATTAAAATCCTGAAACCTATCGCTGAGTTTCGAGCGATGAACGAAGATGAATTATACCGTCGTGTTCAAAAAATGAACTTACGGGCTTTTATGAATGTCAAAACTACCTTTGCGATTAATGCAACGGTAAGTGGTGATATTTTTACACATTCTCAATATGTGTCTTTTAAGGTAAAAGATGCGATTGTAGATAAATTTAGGAAAGAAGAAGATGTACGTCCCGATGTAGACGTAAAACATCCTGATGTACGTCTTAATGTTCATATACAAGGCTATTGGTGTACTATTTCTTTAGACAGTAGTGGAGCTTCTTTACACCATAGAGGGTATAGAACACAAACCAATATTGCGCCTATTAACGAGGCACTTGCTGCAGGCTTACTCCTCATGAGTGGTTGGGAAGGACAAAGTGATTTATTAGACCCTATGTGTGGTAGTGGGACCATGCTCATAGAAGCAGCCATGATCGCAGCCAATGTACCTGCGAATCTAAATAGAAAAGAATTTGCTTTTGAAAAATGGGATGATTGGGATCCTGATTTATACGAGCTTATAGAATCATCAGCCTTAAAAAAAGTAAGAGATTTTAAATATAAAATCACAGGGTATGATAAAGCTCCTTCTGTGATTAGCAAAGCGCGAGATAATATCAAAAATGCACAGTTAGAGGATTTTATCACCGTTGAAGAAGCCAACTTTTTTGAATCTAAAAAAGAAGGGAATGATTTTTTACAATTGGTTTTTAACCCTCCGTACGGAGAGCGTCTACCTATCGCCATGGAAGAATTTTATGCTCAAATAGGGGATACGCTTAAAACGAGCTATCCAGGGTCACACGCATGGTTTATTACGTCTAATATGGAAGCTTTAAAACATGTAGGCTTACGACCTAGTCGAAAGATAAAATTATACAACGGAAGTTTAGAAAGCCGATTTGTCAAATACGAAATGTACGAAGGAAGCCGAAAAGCAAAACATCAAGACTCCTAAGAAACCACATACAGACTGTCTATTATGAAAAAACTAAAAGTTAAGAAACGCCAGTTTAAAATAAAATTACGCAAGAAAGTCTTGGGCCATCATGCCAAAGGGGTTATCTATGACACCGAAAACGGAATGATTCTAGCACCGATTGATGATTATACAATTGGAAGGTATTTAGGGTTTAAAGGCGGGTGGAATATTTCTGAGATTAAAGAATTATTGACCTATATCCAAAAAGATGACACCGTGTATGTGTTAGGAACTCACATAGGGACGTTATTGATTCCTATAGGGAAACAATGCAAAGCCATCGTTGGGTATGAAGCCAATCCGGATACGTTTGGGTATGTGTCAAAAAATGTACTCATTAACGATTTAGACAATGCCACGTTGTTTAATTATGCAGTAGGTGATGAAGAAAAGAAAATATCCTTTCTGAAGAATACGCTTAATAGTGGTGGTAGTAAGATCAAACCAAAGACAGATAGTTATCTCTATTCTCATGATAATCCTGATACGATAGAAGTAGATATGGTTCGGTTGGATACACATATCAAAAAAGAAAACCTCCCGACTCCCGATTGTATCATTGTAGATATAGAAGGCGCTGAATATTATGCGTTACAAGGCATGCAAGACATTCTCGCAGGTGCAAAGATGTTGTATATAGAGTATGTGCCACACCACCTTAAAAACGTATCAGGTGTTTCGAATAAAGACTTTATAGATCTTATCGTGCCTCATTTTGATAAAGTACGTTTTGTCGGAAAGAAAAAAGAAATGAATATAAGCGATTCCCATGAGGAGTTTCTTTCGTATTTAGATACGCTTTTTGCTGGAGAAACCGCCGATGATTTGCTGTTTACGAAAGGATAAATACCTTAGTGTAGAATTCAGTTTTTTGTAGGTTTTATACGCTTTCGCGAAAGCGTACTTACAATGAATCCCTTTTACTCGATAATCGAGGTTTAATGGCTCCAAATCTTGGCTCAAAATCAAATGAATTTCCTTAAGACGACGCCTTGCAGACTTGCTCCAAGGTAGTTTACTTCTTAAATAGCGGAATGAGATAGGATAATGTATAGCCGTAGCCTACGCCAAATTTACTCTCATCTGTCGTTTTACCAAATCCTGGAATATATACATTTTCGAATCCATCAGGTTCTGTAGCGGCCACTCTATTTTTGATTTGAACATTAAGTCCTAAATACAAATTAGCAAATAACTCCGCTTGGATGCCTAATTGAAACTCTAACCAAACGGCATTCAATCCATCAAATTCTCTAGTATCTGTGCGTAGGTCTTCTTCAAAAAAGGTGTTTGACGTAGAGATCGTATAGGAAGTGAGTTCTTGCGTAAATGTGGAGAAACCAGCACGTGCCCCTGCATAAATAAGATTGTTCATTCCAAGCCAGTTATTATAGGCATTGTAGTTAAATCCTGCTTTGATGTAGGAACCTTTGGAGGTCACATCAATATTGGTGAAATCTGTAACGGTCCGGGTTTCGTTTCCTAACTCAGTAGCGATGTAATAGTTGTTACTAATTCTAAAATCCCCTACAATCTCAAGACCACTATAATTGTCATCTAGAAAGCTGCGTATAGGCTTAGAGAGATCAATACCTACGCGTAAGCCATAGGACGCTTTTTGACCCGTGGTATCAGTTGGTGTTGTTTTTTCATTTTCCTGCTCCTGAGCACAAATGGAGGTGCTCACACAAATAAAAAGTAGACTAATGAAAAATCTGAATGTGTGCTGAAGTCTCATCTTCTACCGTCGTGTTTGTTATTAATACTTCTTGGATCCAAAAATCATCATTTTGAGAACTTGGCGTCGCGTCTAGGGCATTGTAGATGACTCTAAAGCCACATGCTTTGCTTATATATTCTTCTGTGCGGACATAGGTAATGGTGAGTCCGTCTATATTTTCTGGAGTTTCTTCGCTTTCATTATTAGCATTGAGTACAAACAAAAAATCAGTTTGATCTACATTTGTTCGCAATGGGATGGAGATGGTCGCTTCATTAAATTCCAGCCCTACAGTCTCTCCATTTTCTACAACAATCAAGTCTGTAGGTATTTTGGGTTCTGTGGTATTTTCGATATCAAAAAAATCAATCACCAGTAAGGGAGTGACAGGCGTTGCTTCTGCACAGATGTCATCTCGCTCACAAGAGGAAAGGAGTATGCCTAGGAACAGTAGTAGGGTGCCTATGATGGGTAAACGTTTCGTCATTATTCTGCTATTAATCCTGTTAGAATTTCTGAAGTGATTGCTTCGCTAGGGCGGTATTCAAATCCAGATGTTACAATTTCACCTTTTTTATTAATAATCGTATAGGTAGGAAAACCTTGTAAATTTATTTCTTTAAATATTGGGTTGCTTTCTTCTTGCGAAAGGAAGTAATGTTTCCCCGTTACTTTATATTGAGCGATTGATGGTTTCCATAGTTTTTCATCAGATTGATGACACAGGTATATAAACTCAACATCTTGCTGGAACTTTTCTTTTAGCTGCGGTGTACTATTTTTGAATTCATGTTTACAAGGTCCACACCATGTTGCCCAATTATCAATATAAATTACTTTGCCATTTGCGTTGGCAATAATCTCGTCAAGATATGCTTCCGGATTCTCCGTTTGGAACGTTAATAATTCTGTGTTTTCTGGTAATACAGGATTCTCAAGAATATTTTTAACGCTAGTGTAGCGAGATTTTAATGCGACTCCTATATTAGATTCTTCATATAAGGAATCTAGTATGGGTTGGATACTTTCATAATAGTCAAGTTGCTGTTGTTCTAGTGTTTTATGTGCCCAATGACTAATCATTAGTTGGGCTAATAGTTTGTTATTTCTAGTACGGTCTAAAATTTCTTTTGTAAAATGAGGATAGAAATCTTCCCAGTTTGTTGCCACATCTGGATGTTTTTTAATGGTTTCGCTTCGGATGAAACTGATGTATTCTTGACCAAAATCATAGGCAAGATGCGTATTGATAAGCAACTCCGGAGTAACAGAATCTATAGGTTCTATCTGATCATAAAAGGTAGGAGGTAAGGTAGCATTCTTGCGAGTGAACATACGATACATGCCTTCATAGCTTAGGATTTGTGCTTTGCTACTGACTATTTTTTCAGCTTTCAACCAGTTTTTTAAAGCAGGTTCTATCTTAGCGTCTTTTATGTAGGTGTCTAACAAATGATCTTTCACCGTATTAATACTATCAATGTACGTTCTGAATGTTTCGGTGGAATTGTTGGTTATTTTAGTTTGGTAGGCGTCATGATCAGGAAGCACATTGGATTGGTATTCTAGGAATTGCTTATTGACTTGCGCATGTGTGCCTTCAATGGTTGCAGTAGTAAGAAAGGTAGCATGATCAGAATGAAGCGCATCAAATTTTGTTGTAAATCGATCTCCTGGATGGACGATAAGGTATACACTTTTTCCATTATATAGATAGATGTCTGTAGGGTAGTCAACCGTAAATTCTAGGGTGTAATTTCCTAAAGAGTCAATAGGGAAGTTATATTCTGGTCTTTTTCCAGTGATATAGTTTGGGAGAACATATACGCCTTCTTTTGTCCATTTCTCAGGTGTATAGTTATCAATTTTTCCTTTGATAATGACGGTGTTGTTGGTTTCTTTGGCTGCTTCTTTATTGGATGTATCAGTAGTACATCCAATGAAGACTAACGCCAAAAGCATCCAGATACTATTTTTCATACGTGTAATTTACCTTTTTTCTAGCAGTACCACATTCTCTACGTGATGCGTCTGCGGAAACATATCTACAGGTTGGACTCTCGTCACTTTATAGGTTTCATCTAGTAACGCAAGATCACGTGCTTGTGTTGCACTGTTGCAACTTACGTAAACTACTTTTTGTGGCGCAATGTTTAAGATTTGTTTAACCACATCTGCATGCATCCCATCTCTGGGTGGATCTGTAATAATCACGTCAGGAATCCCGTGGGTGGCTATAAATTGGTCATTAAAGACTTTTTTCATGTCTCCTACAAAGAACTCAACATTTTCAATCTGGTTGCGTTCTGCATTTTCTTTAGCGGCTTCAATCGCATCAGGCACAGACTCTACGCCAATGACTTTCTTTGCTTTTTTAGCTACAAACTGTGCGATTGTACCCGTACCTGTGTATAAATCATACACGAGTTCGTCTCCCGTTAAACCTGCAAAATCTCTGGTGATTTTATACAGTTCATAGGCTTGTACAGAATTGGTTTGGTAAAAAGACTTAGCATTAATTTTAAATTGTAAGCCTTCCATTTCTTCAAAGATATGATCTCTCCCGTGATAGCAAATCACTTCCTGATCATAAATGGTGTCATTTCCTTTGGAGTTGATCACGTATAAGAGCGAAGTAATTTCTGGAAATTCGTCTTTTAAATAATCGAGTAGGAGGGTGCGTTTGGCTACATCTTCCTTAAAGAACTGTACAAGAACCATTAATTCTCCCGTAGATGAAGTACGAATCATGAGCGTACGTAATAAACCTTCTTGGTTTCGGGCATTATAAAATGCCATGTCGTTTTCTGTTGCAAAAGCTTTGATACCATTACGTATGGCATTGCTTGGATCTTGTTGCAAATGACATTTTTCAATATCTAGAATTTTATCCCACATCCCTGCAATATGAAATCCGAGCGCATTTCGGTCTTCGATGACTTCATCACTTCTGATTTGTTCTAGGGTAAGCCATTTGCTATCAGAAAATCCAAATTCCATTTTATTACGGTAAAAATATTGGGAAGCACTTCCTGCAATAGGTGTGGTTTCGGGAAGGTCTATTTTTCCGATGCGCGTCAAGTGATTGACAACTTCTTGTTGTTTGTATTCCAGTTGGTATTTGTAGTCCATGTGTTGCCACTTACAACCCCCACATACTTCAAAATGCTGGCATTCGGGTTGGGTACGCTTTCGCGAAAGCGTATGCACATGTATCGCCGTTCCCTCATAATAAGACTTACGTTTTTTTGTGGTCTGTACATCGACCACATCACCGGGCACAGCATTGTTTATAAAGACGACTTTCCCATCAGGAGCGTGTGCGATTGCTTTTCCTTTGGCACCGGCATCGGTGACTTCAAGTTCTGTAAAAACTTTGCGATTTTGTTTTCTTCTAGACATCATGCAAAAATAGCCTGTTTTTATCAAACAGGCTATATGAATTAATTGCTATCTCTTACATAAGAAGCATTACTGATTAGTCATTACGTGGATCTGTTGGTGGATCCTGAACAGGACAAGTCCCAGTTACAGGACAAGTCCCAGTTACTGTTACTAATCCACACTCAAGAGAAGAGTCAGTCATTAGCGAAGGGTGACGAGGATCAGTTGTATGACAATTATCTGTCTCTCCTCCATATATATAACGCATCTTATTTGTTAATCTCGCGACATTAAATTTTTCTAACGATAATTTTTTTTGCTTTTTTTTCATATTTCTTTTTGTTTATTATTGATGTAAAAAGATTTTGGTATGTTTTCTAGTCTGTTACAATCGAACATGTTTTCTAATAGAAAACATGTTCATATAGCCTGTTTTTATCAAACTTGCTATATGCATTAATTGCGATCTCTAGGAAGAGTTTTTGGATAAGTGACTATTAATTAGTAGTTGCTGAAATCTGACTGGTATGAGAAGGACAATGACGACTTTCATACCCTACTAAACATTCAATAGAAGAATTGCTTATAGGGTCAGGGTCACAATTTTCAGTTACATGACAATGATCTGTCGGTTGGGTTGTCCCCCCTCCATATATATAACGCATCTTATTTGTTAATCTCGCGACATTAAATTTTTCTAACGATAATTTTTTTTGCTTTTTTTTCATATTTCTTTTTGTTTATTATTGATGTAAAAAGATTTTGGTATGTTTTCTAGTCTGTTACAATCGAACATGTTTTCTAATAGAAAACATGTTCATATAGCCTGTTTTTATCAAACTTGCTATATGCATTAATTGCGATCTCTAGGAAGAGTTTTTTGGATAAGTGACTATTAATTAGTAGTTGCTGGAGTCTGATCTGTTTGAGAGGGACAATTACCGCTCCTCTCTACTATTATACACTCAATAGAAGAGTCGATAGTAGGTTCAGGATAACAATCGCGAGTACCACTGCATCCATCTGTCGGTTGGGTTGTTCCCCCTCCATATATATAGCGCATCTTATTTGTTAATCTTGCTACATTAAATTTTTCTAACGATAATTTTTTTTGCTTTTTTTTCATATTTCTTTTTGTTTATTATTGATAGAATAAACTTAAAATATAATTTTTAATTAGTAGTTAGCTATAATCGTTTACATGTCGTTATTTCGTAATATAGACCTGTTTTTTTTATTTTTTCATGTTTTCTATGGACTTTATATAGTAGGAGGGATAGATGCCATATTTCTTATAAAAGAACTTAGAAAAAGATTCGGCATTACTAAAACCAGATTCATTAGCAATCGTTTTGATCGTGTATTTTCTGAACGTGGAATCTTCTCTTAAACGTTCTAATGCATATTCAAGACGAAGATTTCTCAAATACACATTAAAACTTTCATTTTTCAAATAATTAAACGCTTTCGAGAAATAAGGTCTGTTGGTGCCTATTCGTTGTGCTAATTTTTCTGAATTCATAGTTGAAATGAGAAACTGTTGTTTTTCTTCAAACTCTTTTAGATATGCTTCTGTTTTGATTAAAATTTCATCAGGAATACTAGGCTTTTCTTGCGACTTTTTAGTTTTCTCTTTTGTTTTCTTTGAGGTATTATTTTCGTGAAGTTGTTGAAATCGTTTTTTGTATTTATTTTTTTGAATAAGGGAATAGGTTAAGAGTAACACTACCATACCTAAAATACTAAAAGAAATGATTATAATAGTTTTTGATTGATCATTTTTCTCTTCGAGAACATTTATGGCACTTTTATGATTTTCTAATAGAATTGGAAGTTCGTATTTAGTCTTAATGGTATTATTAATAGATTTATAATTAGTATCAAGAATACTATCAAAAGCATATATTTTCTTTAAGTATTTTAATTCATTTTTTGCATCCCCTTTTTCTTCATAATAATTCTTTAAAAACTTATAGCCTTCAAAAGATTCGGGTAATATAGATGCCGAATTATCAATAAGAGAATCTACTTTAAGAAAGTACTTAACAGCTAATTCTTTGTTGTTATTATTTAGATGAGATTTTCCAATATGGTAGTATGCTAAACTTATACTTTCTTTATAATCGATACGCTTCATATAGGCTATAGCTTCACTCATTTTTGTCGTTGGCTCTAGCGTGTATGGATCGTTTAATTCATTAATTTCTTGAAGTAATAAAAAGAAGTAGTAATAATTATTTTCTTTATTTTGATTGTTGTTTATTTGAATCCCCTTTGCTACATATACGTTAGAGGAGTCTACTTTATTCATTTTCCTGTACGCGACTGCTAGACGAAAAAGTATCCTATTATACGTTCTTGGTCTTCTTTTTTTATAGTCTAGAGGTTCTATTTTTCTCCAATATTTTCTTATAGAATCGAGTGCTTCTTGGTTTTCTTCTATTCTATTTTTTAGTTGAGCAATACTTAGGTTGATATCTAACGCAAGTTCCTCTTTATTATCTCCAGTATTATATTCATTTGCTTTGATATAGTTTTTTAGTGCTTTGTCATATTGATATTTAGAAAAATAAGAATATGCTTTTTGAAGATGTGCCTTCGTCAGAAGATTACTTTTTTTAAGCCCGGGAGCTAAGGCTATGATAGAGTCATACAGATCTAATCGTTCATTTTTTTTATAGGTAATAGCTCTGTAATAATATCCTTTTGCTGTGTTAATAGTATCTTCTTGTTTCTGAGCTTTGTGAAAATATGCATTTGCATACTTTACGGCTTGAAAAAAATCAGAATTCTTATAGTGTTTTTCAAAGTTGGAGTATAATGTTTCATAATCAAGTTTATCTATTTGTTCATGATACTCTTGTTGGGCATGTATAGGAAAAATGAAAATAAGTATATAAGTAAAAGTGAAAATGATTCTTTTGATCATGTAGTTAGGATTTAAAACATTTAAAGATAAAAAGAACTCTTCAAAACCTTACTGTATACTATAGAAATAGTCCTCATTTTTAAGTTAATTACCTGAGATTTTTAATAAAACGATATCTCTTGATTTACAATATCTAGACTCGCTATTTTGAAATAGCGAGATACTTGTCTTGTCTTCCTTCTAAGAATATCAAATATTTGATGTGTTCAGAACAATAACATGTTTTTTGAAATTTCAAGAATGATAGTGTTACGTATGCATAGAAAAATCACAGCTACGCTAAAGCAAACAAATGCGCTATTGAAATGGTCGTAGATAGGGTGATCAACCTGTCTCACTTAGTACAAGATTACATTTATGTAATTAGAACTTTAAAATCAAAGGTGTATATCGTTAGGGGTATCAATCTAAATATGGGTAGTGCTCACAAAGCGTGTGATACTGAGCATTCCATTTTTGATTTCATCTCAATGATACTTTTACGTAAGATTCAATTTTGGAGATACACCAAAATCTTAACTATTAATTAAAAATTATGAACATGAAAAAAATATTTATAAGTATATGTATACTGTCATTTGTCATCTTTGGGTGTTCTAAAGATAACATGACAACAGATGTCGAAGAGGCTACAACACTAAACGAGAATCTCGTTTTAAACTATCAACGATTAAGTCAGGCGACAACCCCTGGGAATTTTATAATTGAAAATGGGATGCTTGTTTTTCCTGACGAAGTAAACTTTATGCAAACAGAAGCTTTCATAAATAATACAACAAGGGGCGGTCTTGATAGTTGGCGAGGAAATTTAACATTTGAAACACCAGCCAAAGCGTTTTTACAATTTTTGGAGGATACGTGTTGCGATAAAGTAGGCTCTGAACAAGCGTTACAAGCTATAGAGGCCTCATACGCAAATAGAATTAACATAGAAATTGATCCTGTAACAGGAGAAAAAGTCTACTCTCCAAAAACTGTCATATTTGAAGAACTTGCTAATATTAATGGCATCTTTAAAATTGGTGAAGAGTATTACAAGGTGGTAGACGACAAGCTTTTTTCTGTTATTAACGGAGATTTAGCATTAGTGAATTCTATTGATAGAAATACAAATGGGGTTACATCATTAGATTTAGGTTCTCCAGTAGTTAGAGAGAATATTAAAAATGGATATACTTATATTATTGAAGGTGAAATCGAGACACGCGATGATGATGATTGCTGTAGTAAAAAAGATACAGAGACTACATTTTATGATCAAAATAATCGTAAAATTAAGGTCTCTTATGAAGTAAAATATTATACTATAGTCTATACCGTAAAAGATCCTATCAATGGAGATTTGAAATTTTATTTTCCTAATGCAGAAGTTAAATCATCTGTTAATAATGAAAGAAAAAAGAGTCTTATAATTACTAGTTTTTGGGGATGTGATAAAACAAATCTTTCATTGAATGCCGCAATCACATTTCATGCAACCGTTGATTCGTTTAATTTTGATCGTACGTACACTTTCTCTGATACTGATTCAAATGCCTGTTGGATTAAAGACAAAGAAACGTTCCCACTTGGCTTTTATCTTTCTAAACCTAGTGTTGATATCTGTGTTGAATCAGTAGCTGTAACAGGAACAAATCTTAATGTACCAGTATCTGCCTCTCTAAACTGTGATATCGAGGAAGATATTGATCCTAGAGTGCTCTTTTATAAGCAGAATAATGCAGGAGGAAGTGTTATGTGTACGATTCCTTTAACAAATCCCGTTGGACTCGTCAATTTTAAAGAAGACTCTTATGGTTGTGGTAATGACGATGCAAGATCAGCTCGGTTTATAGATATGAGACAAGGGATGAGTTTTAGAATTTATGATGATCCTAATGGATCTACAAATGATGATTACGTTGTTATCACCATTAAACGAAATTTTACAAATAAAGTACTGAAATCATTTGAACCTGTAGGAAATAGTGAAAACGATGATGATTGGACAGTTACGTATTTTGAAGATAATGGCCTTGATGGGAAGGTAAGTTCATTTAGAGATAACTAATGAATCAAAAAAATGGTCCGATAGCGTCTTGAATTAAATATGTATAGAATTACAGGTACACTCCTTCATTTTTCATAGAATGAGATGTATGAACAAGTTGTTTGTACCTATTTAGCTTTACAACGATTAATTATAGCACATAATTAATCGTTGTAAAATAGCTGACACAATTATTAACTTTCAAATCAAATAAATGAGAATTATTAAAATCACTTTTTTATTTATAGCAATTGCATCGCTGACAAGTTGTGCTTCAGGCTATAAAATGATAGCACCTAAAACTATAAATTATGTTTCGACAAATGAAACTGAAAAGGTTACGCTTGAATATAAATATGACGTACTCGACAAGAAATATGCAAAAAAAGAACTTAAAAGGGGTGTCAAACTTGTTTCTGTTAAAATAACAAATAACTCTGAAAAAGATATAATGTTTGGTAGAGATGCTAAATTAACATATGAAAATGGAGATGAAATTTTCATCATGGAAAATGACAGGGTATTTAAGACATTAAAGCAAAGTTCAGCCTCTTATTTGTTCTATCTGTTATTAACTCCTCTCAATTTTGAGACGACAAGTTCAAGTGGAAATACAAGTTCTACACCAATAGGTTTAGCTATTGGTCCAGGACTTGCAGGCGGTAATATGATTGCCGCAGGGTCTGCAAATAATAAATTTAAAACAGAACTGCTGGAGTATAATATTAACGGAACTCTAATTAAAAAAGGAGAAACTGCATATGGATTAATTGGGATTAAATCTGATTCATTTGATTCACTAAAATTGAAAATTGAGTAGACAAAACGTTTTGCGAAAAGCTATGTAAAACATAATCGAATCATTACTAACACCTAAACCCTTCTTAATTTCTTAAGAAGGGTTTTTTATGCTTTACTATTAAACTTTATGCTACTTTATCCTGTTAGTATTTTCCTGTATACGCTTTCGCACTTCGTCAAGCTCAGTATAAACTTCTGCATCGCTACACTCTTTGAAAGCGTACCAAGTAAAAATAGTACCTTACTATTCAAATAATTTCTATCATAAATGAACCTATGTAAACGTCTGTCGTCTATACTATAGAAAACAACATGAAACCATCCAAAAAAATAGAAGACGCTTGGCTCGTCGCTCAGTATTGCAAGGGGCATCAAAAAGCCATGGCAGTACTCGTAAAGCGATGGCATCTTCGGTTTTGTAACCAAGCCTATCGATATACGTATGATGTTGCCATTGCAAAAGATATCGCACAAGACGCATGGATCACCATATTAAAGCATATCCATACCCTAGAAAACCCAGATAAATTTGGTGCTTGGGGACTCACCATCGTGACCAAAAAATCAATCGATTGGTACCGAAAAAGCAAACGAGTTCAAGAAAAAAAACAAAAAATAAGTATAGAAAAAGAGTCATTGATGCACCAAGATGAGGATCTTTCAGGAAAGCAGTTAGAAACATTAAGAATAGCCATCAAGTCACTTTCTGAAGAACATCAAAACATTCTAAAATTATTTTATATGGAATCCTATGGGATCATGGAGATAAGCGAAGTCTTACAGATTTCAAAAGGCACCGTAAAATCAAGACTGTATTACGCAAGAGAAAAATTAAAAACAATACTTAAAGACTAGAAGTTATGAGAAAAGAATTTGAAGAAGTAGACCTATTGATAAAAGAAGCATTAACCAAAGAAGAAGCTAAGTTCTATGATTCGCTAGATGAGCAAAATCTCTTACAAATGTTTGGAGGTATCTTTGAGGGAAAAAACAAATGGATAGTGATCATGATGAACATTGTGAATCTAATTGTACTAGGGCTTTTTGTGTATTGTATCGTACAATTTTTTAATACAGATGTCACCAATGAGTTGATTAAATGGTCTGTTGCTGGAATCATCTGTATTCTTACCCTATCAATGCTCAAACTATATATGTGGATGCAAATGGATAAAAACAGTATCATTAGGGAGTTAAAACGATTAGAATTACAAGTTTCTGCATTGTCTTCTAAAGTATCAGAATGATTTTTTTAAGAACGCATCTTGACTTTTTGTTTGGAACCAAAAATGAAGGCTTTTTTATGCTAATGAATTCATTTTTAGTTTGAATAGCTATCGCTTCGGAAGTTTAAAATTGTAAAATCAGGATGAAAAATGCGAAATTTGTAGGTAAAATTAAAAGTCAAACTGAGTTCTAAGACTTAATTTTAGTAACTTGCCAACTCTAAGGATGATTTCTCTCCTCCGCTGAATTTTCGAGCTTTCGAAAGAATAAAGGTACAGTAGGAATTGCATTTTATTAAATTTTTTAAACTTTTTAGATTATGGCAACTGTTGATCAACTTACATCAAAAGAAGCAATTGCATTAGAAGACAAATACGGAGCGCATAACTATCATCCGCTTCCTGTCGTATTAAGTAGAGGAGAAGGCGTATATGTTTGGGATGCAGAGGGAAAACGATATTATGATTTTTTATCTGCATACTCTGCAGTAAATCAAGGACACTGTCACCCTCGTATCGTAAACGCAATGACGGCGCAAGCACAAACATTGACCCTTACCTCACGTGCATTTTATAATGACACCTTAGGTCCTTATGAAAAATATGTAACCGAGTACTTTGGATTTGATAAAGTACTTCCTATGAATACCGGAGCAGAGGCTGTTGAAACAGCAATTAAGCTTGCGCGAAAGTGGGCGTATGAGAAAAAAGGAGTCGCTGAGCACGAAGCTCAGATTATTGTATGTGATAATAACTTTCACGGACGTACAACTACCATCATTTCCTTTTCTAATGATGAAGGCGCTCGTAAAAACTTTGGGCCTTACACGCCTGGATTTATCAAAATAGCCTACAATGACGTAGATGCTTTAGAAGAAGTTTTAAAGTCTAGCAAAAATATTGCTGGCTTTTTAGTAGAACCTATTCAAGGAGAAGCGGGTGTATTTACACCAGACGATGATTATATGCGTAAAGCAAAAGCATTATGTAATGCACATGATGTTTTGTTTATAGCTGATGAGATTCAAACAGGAATTGCAAGAACTGGCGCTTTACTAGCTGTATGCGGAACGTGTTCTTGTGAAGGACATTGTGAACGACAAGAAACCTATGCAAGACCTGATGTATTGATTTTAGGAAAAGCCCTTTCTGGAGGTGCCTACCCCGTATCTGCTGTCCTTGCAGATAATGCCATTATGAACGTTATAAAACCAGGACAACACGGAAGTACGTTTGGAGGAAACCCCATTGCAGGAGCCGTTGCTACCGAAGCATTAGAAGTTGTAAAAGATGAACATCTCGCTCAAAATGCTAGAAAGCTAGGAAATCTTTTTAGAGAAAAGATGAACGAGTACATCGCTGGCAGTACTATTGTCAACTTGGTACGAGGAAGAGGATTGCTCAATGCAATTCTTATTAATGATACAGAGGATAGCTCAACGGCATGGGATATTTGTATGGCATTACGTGATAATGGACTATTAGCAAAACCGACACATGGAAATATTATTCGTTTTGCACCACCATTGGTGATGAAGGAAGAAGAATTATTAGAATGTGTGGCTATTATTACCAAAACACTTAAAGCATTTGAAAAGTAGTGAAGTGATATAAATTTCGCTTTTAATAGTAAAAAACCACTTTAACAGTCCTGTTGAGGTGGTTTTTTCTGCTTTATAGGTATATTTTTTAGTTTGAATTTTGGAATTCTTTTACACGCTTTCGCGAAAGCGTATAAAAAAATATAAAAAGATGAGCGTTTAAGTTTTCCTTTTATCAAGGTGTTGCGCTGAATTTTTGGAAGTAAGGAATAGGGAGGAAGGTGTGAAATAATGTTTTTGCGAATCTGCCTCGCCGACAGATAGTAGCGTATACTTTATGGCGCTAGATAGGTGAATGGCGCATAGGGAATGTTACGCAAGATCCAGTAGAGTACAACAATAATGAGAACCCCGTAGGTGAAATATGATTTATGACCCAAATTATAGTAATAGTCAGGGGCATATTTTTTTGTAAAAATCGCATACCCTTTTGAAAGTAAAAGAATGGCAACAATAATGATCACCACATTATGTTGAAGTGCTTGCCCTATGCGTAAATGCAATAAGTCATGCGTTGCTCGTTGACTTCCACAACCGGGGCAGTGTAAGCCCGTTGCTAGATGAAAAAAGCATCTAGGAAAAAAACCTTCGCCTTTTGCGGCCTCAGGATCATTATTATAATAATAGGTAGCCACAAAAAATATAGGTATCACCAATAGGAAATACCCATATTTTAAATAACTGTATTTTTTTAGAACCTTAATAACTATAGCCGCTACCTCCAGAACCTATGGCTGCAAAAATCATAGCGCCATAAAATAACATCATAAGTCCAATAAGTACAAAACCGCCGATAAGTCCAATAAGTCCCCAAAGCTTTGCATTTTTAGAATCGCTTATAGCCCCTTCATAATTTCCGCCTTCCCATTTTGCATTCACTTGAGCAGCATATACAATGCTGACAACTCCTGTAATATTGCAACATAAAAATGTAGTGACAATAGCAAGAATAAGGTAATTGTTTGGTCTCTCTGGTATATTAGCAGAGGTTGTTGGTTGGTTTTCCATGGTTGTTTTTTGTGTTAGTGATAAAAATCCGAATTTAGAGTAATATTTTGACTTTAAAAAAGATAGTATTAAAAAAGCGCCTACAAGGCGCTTTTTT
>CAYGQJ010000035.1:20401-35676 GCA_964351845.1 uncultured Flavobacteriaceae bacterium
ATATTTTGACTTTAAAAAAGATAGTATTAAAAAAGCGCCTACAAGGCGCTTTTTTTGATACTAATATAGAATACTATTATTGTCTAGATTCTAAATCTCTTTGTAACTCTTCTAAATATTCTTTCCAAATCTGATCTTGGCCTGAAACGGCTAGATATATAGATAAAAGTAAGAGAAGTACACCAATTACTAGACCAATTATAGCAATAATTTTTACAGTTTTTAGTTGTCCAGCATTTGTATATATGGAGGGATCATCACTAGATTCAAGTGTTTTTTTATCTTTATTTACTAAAAATAACGAAATTCCAGCTAGAATAATACTACCCATGCCATAAGGTAAACAACAACATAGAATTGATAAAATAGATAAGATGAGAGATATGGTTACGTTAGGTAATTTTTGTTGTTCCATAATAAATGTTCAGGTTAGTTAATTAGTTTAAAATTTTGATCAAATAACTTACAATGATCGTTGAGACCGTTAATATAGCTAAAAAAATGATAGTTTTATTAGCATATTTTATAGTTGTAAATTGATTGACAAGTAAAAAACCCAGCAAAGCTATCAAAGGATAGATGGCTGGGTACATATAAAATGCTTCTATAAATTCACCTTTAAGGAGTAGTGCTGCAGATCTTTGTATCCCACAACCCATACATTCAAATCCTAAATATTTTTTATTTAGACAAGGTAGCATGTATTCCTCCATAAGGAATATATTATCTGTTAGTAATGCTTATTTTGCGTGACTTGGTAAGGCCAACTTCAGTCATAAAAGAAACTACGTATACTCCAGAGCTTAAACTGCGTGTAGAGAATGTATAGATATCTTTATTTCCTAAATCCTGACTTGCTAAAACCTCTTTTCCAGTCATGTCATACAGCATAACATTGGTGATAGCAATTCCATTTGGATTTCTGATTTCTAATTGACCTGCACTGTTATTTTGAAAGATGTTGTATGATTCTAAAATACTTTCAGGAATAGTTACGCTTAACGTATCCTCTTCTTCTTGCCAAGTAGTTTCCTCTTCCCATTCCGTTTCTTCTTCTGTAGTTTCTTCTTCCTCTTCTTCAGTTTCCTCTTCCTCTTCTTCGTCTGTTGTATCTTCTTCTATCTCTCTTGTAAAACGAATTTCAAATCTTTTTGGATATTCTCCAGCGGGTAATAAAATAAGAGTGCTTTCATTTTGAATATCATGATAGATTTCAGTAACAGTATCAAATAAATAAATACCATCATATGTAAAGTCTTTAATTTCTCTAGCTCTGAATCTAAACTCAGAAGTTGTAGCCGCTTTTATAGATAATGTCAATGCTTGATACTCATCATTAGGTACTGCATTGATAACATACTCATCTTTTTCGTTTATAGAAAAGGTAACATCATTTTCTTGTGTTCCAGCACCTTTTCCGTCCATTGCTGTATCATACCCTCTTGTTGCATGGTCAAGAATCCCAACGCCAAGTTCACGTCCGTAGGTATCGTTAATGTTGACTCCTATTTTAAATTGAGAAAATGAAGCAAAATTAGTAATGTCTTCATAATAAGAACCTACACCTACAGCTTCTACTACTTCATCCTCTTCATTATTTCTAAAATCAGAATTATTTCCTTCTTTCACAAATATTCTCATGTCATTTGTAAAAGTAAATGTATCGTTACCAGGTGCTTGTGTGTCAGATCCTACAACCATAAAGCCTTGACCCATTGGGGAGAATCTTCTTTCTAATGTCCCATCACCATTACCAACAGGGCCACCAATTTGATTTCCGTCTTCATCATACATAAAGTATTGCGCAGCGACGTACATACCATCAGATGCTAATAATCCCATAGGAGAGTATACGCCATATCCCGCTTGATATTCTTCTATAAAATGCGTTTGAGCCGTTGGGTCACTTTCCCAAAAATAAGCCATACCATCTGTTACATCAGAACCTGTAAAACTTACCATCTCTCCGCTAGGGAGTGTAGCGCTAATCGGTCCAGAATCTGAGTTTAATAATAAAAAGTAGTTTAAATCTAATGCCGATGGGTATGGATTTCCAGTGATTGTTTGTGTATCTGGAAGAACCGTCGCAGTAATTGTCCCGCTATTAGGTCTTCCTCTAAAATCAATACGTTGTCCAAGACCATCACCTGATACCCCTAAGTTATTTGCAACGCCATCTGCTGCAGCGGTCAAATCAGTTCCTGATACTCCTTTCATCGTAAATCCTAAACCAGCCGGTAAGGTTCCTGTATCCTGTACAGCTATAAAATCTGCTGTAGAATTTCCAGCCTCATATCCGTATATCCAGAAAGAAGCAATTCTTAATAAGTTATTTGCTGATTGTCCATTAAGTCCAAAACCTATTTGAGCAGGGTTACTCGTGGTTTCTGCATTGGCTCCAATTGGCACATAAAAAACTTGTTGAGGGATGCTTACCCCTCCAGCAACAACTGAAGGCCTGAAAGCAAATAGCCCATTCCCATCAGCAGCAGTCGCTCCCGTAGATTCAAAAGGAAGTCCTACAGGCGAAGCCCATAAATTATAATCATATTGATTTGTCGTTCCTTCTTGAAATAGTGATATAATTCCTGAACCTTTATTAAGCTCATCAGATCCTGTAGCTGTCCCCTGTAATAACTGCGCTTGATTACGTAATAAGATACTTGGTATATTGACATTCGTTAAGCCAGAGACACTGTTTGTCTCTAGTTCTACATCTTTATCTACATAAATATACGTGTCATTCACGTATATAAATGATGCATCAGTAGCTGTGGGTCCCACAAATAATTGTGCATTTGCTGTAACACTAAGGGCAGTTAGTAGTACAAGAAGTAGGTATTTCATAATATTAAATTTAAAACTCAATGATCAAAACTAGCTTTTATTTACGCGAAAACCTCAACAAGGGTGAGGTTTTCGATAGTTTGTTTACTTTTGCCGTTAAAAGACACAATCTTGAGTAAAAAATTCACAATTGGACAGTCCATTCAAGTATTAGACGATGATTTAGAAGGAGTTGTCGTTGCTATTGACATGCCATATATCACCATAGAAACTCGGGATGGTTTTGTAATCCGCTTTCGCGAAAGCGAAATTATCCCATCTATAAGCCATACGATTAGAGAACAACTTATCAATGTGTCACGAGAGAAAGGCCTTGAGAAAGAACCTGAGGCAAAACGAAAAATAGCTCGTGTAAAACCCAAAGAACGCAATCTTCCTCCCATGGAAGTAGATTTGCATATTGACAAATTGGTGAAGTCATATAAGCATATGACCAATTATGATATCCTTACCTTACAAATTGATACCGCAGCGCGACAATTGAACTTTGCCATATCAAAACGCATCCCAAAAATGGTGTTTATACACGGTGTAGGAGAAGGGGTTCTCAAAGAAGAATTATACTACCTTCTCAATAAATACGATGGGATCAAATTTTATAGCGCTGATTATCAAAAATATGGAGCAGGCGCTACCGAAGTGTATATATATCAAAATGCACAGCGTAACTAATCTAAAAAGTAGGTGTCGTTGTAAATGTTGCTGACGGAGTTCCTTCAAAAGTCCCAAAAGGAACCGTACGTATATCGCGTATCACCTCTTCACCATTTTGATTGCGAAAATCTAAATTTTGAGTATTTATAATGATGATGATATCATTGAGAGAATAAGTGTGTAATCGGTACGCCTCAGTATTTACATCTATAGTAATTGCAGGATTAAGATAATCATCTAAAATCTCATTGTTGGGGTCTGAGTTATCATTACTAGGATCTAAATCCATATTGGCATCTTCATTAATAGTAAGCACGCCATCATTATCATCATCATTATCTAAGTAATCAAAAATTCCGTCGCCGTCAGTATCACGCGTTAGTTCTGTATTAATCGTGCCATCACTATTTAAAACGACGCCCTCCTGTCCCGTAGGTACATTATCACCATCATCATCAAAATCGATGATGTTAGGAAGTAAGTCCCCGTCAGTGTCTAAAAGCCCTGTTGGATCTTCTATTTCTGAATCGATCCCGTCACTATCTGCAAAGACTCCTTCTGTAATGATGGTAATATCTCCAGAGGTACTCACAAATTCTTCAACAACAATGGGCGTTGCTGGAGGAATGGGATTACAGAAATAATCACTTGTAGGAGCGTTATCAAATCTCCTATAGGTGATATTGTCATCTCCACTTAATTCTACAGTAAGTGTTCTAGAAGCTTCATCACCATCTCCCGCTCCAAAAATATCGTTAGACGTTGTAAATGCTAATGCGATACTCTCATTATTTGCAGCATTGATTTTGAAGAATACAAATTGTGACTCAAAATCACTACAACGCTCTAAGGTTTGTTCGTCAAAATCAAAAGAAGTGACTATAATATCACCATCATCACAGGAGGCAAAACAAGTAATGGCTATAA
This sequence comes from uncultured Flavobacteriaceae bacterium, assembly GCA_964351845.1. Taxonomy (GTDB): domain Bacteria; phylum Bacteroidota; class Bacteroidia; order Flavobacteriales; family Flavobacteriaceae; genus Dokdonia. Next base: position 24,830 of record CAYGQJ010000035.1, read on the forward strand.
CCGCAAATAAAATTTTTTTCATGGAAATTATTTTAAACAAAAATAGTAGAAAGGAAGCACCAAAGTAATGACAAAAATTATTTTATTTCCTTTACATTTGCTTTTTAACAAAACTACAACGTTTGATGAATTCTATTTATTTTGATAACGCTGCTACGACGCAAATGCGTAAAGAAGTAGTAGATCGCATGACAGAAGTGATGCGAGACGTTCCAGGAAACCCTTCTTCCACTCATGCTTTTGGGCGCACAGCCAAAAGCCAAATAGAAACTGCGCGTAAGCGTATTGCACAACTTTTTAATGTGACCGCAGGAGAGATTGTATTTACTTCTGGAGGTACAGAAGCAGATAATCTTGTGATTAATAGTGCTGTACGGGATCTCGGTGTGAGGCGTATTATTACCTCTCGTATTGAACATCATGCTGTACTTCATGCTGCCGAAGAAGTATCTACGTGTCATAAGATTGATTTGCAGTATGTAAACCTAAAAGAATGTGGTACACCCGATGAAACCCATCTTGAAGAATTACTAAAAGCGAGTGATGCAAAAACATTGGTGAGCTTGATGCATGTCAATAACGAGATAGGCAACATGATTGATATCAAAGCTATTGCAACACTTTGTAAATCTCATGGTGCATTGGTACATTCTGATATGGTACAAAGTGTTGGGCATTATGAAGTAGATTTACAAGAAATCCCTGTTGATTTTATTGCAGCTGCAGCGCATAAATTTCATGGACCTAAAGGCATCGGATTTGCTTTTGTGCGTAAGAATAGTGGGTTAAAACCTCTTATTTTTGGAGGCTCTCAAGAACGAGGCCTACGCGCAGGAACAGAAGCTGTACACAATATTGTAGGTCTTGAAGAAGCCTTACGAATATCTTACGAAAACCTAGAAACAGAAAGTACCTACGTAAAAGGACTTAAAACCTATTTCGCCGAAAGGCTACAAGAAGAAATTCCTGAAGTAAAGCTAAACGGGAATTGTAGCGATCCAACAAAGAGTACCTATACTTTACTCAATGTATGTCTTCCTATCGCCGAGGAAAAAGCAGTTTTGCTTCTTTTTCAATTGGATATGAAAGGCATTGCATGTTCTAAAGGGAGTGCCTGCCAGAGCGGAAGTACAGGTGGGTCTCATGTGCTTAGAGAGGTGTTAAATGACGAAGATTTTAAGAAACCTAGCTTACGGTTTTCTTTCTCTATTTACAACACCAAAGAAGAAGTGGATTACGTGGTAGGAGTTCTTAAAGAGTACATCGAAAGTGAAAATATCCTGGCGTAGCTAGGATGTTTTTTGTACGCTCCTGCCTACCGGCAGGCAGGTTCGCGAAAATAGCAAATACATCATGCAAAAAGTAGTCATCCGTTTAGCCACTGTAGCCGATGCTGCTCATATTTCTTATGTAGGGGAAATTACGTTTTCAGAAACCTTTGGACACCTTTTTCGCGCGGAAGAAGATTTACATCACTACTTGGAAACCACCTTTTCAGTTCCTAAAATAACAACTAGCTTACATAAATCATGGAATGTATTCTGGATTGCTTTTTCAGATGAAAAACCCATAGGCTATGCAAAGCTTAAATTAAATTCCCCTACGGAGTTTGTAGATGCCACATCGATTTGTCAGCTTCAGAAAATATACGTCTTAAAATCATTCTTGTCCTTAAAAATAGGGTCTCAACTACAAACACATGTATTTGAAAAAGCACAAGAGCTGTCTTATGAATATATCTGGCTATCCGTACTGAATAGCAATGATCGAGCGATCCGATTTTATCAAAAGTATGGATTTGAAATCATAGGAAATCACGACTTTACCATAGGGCAGGAGCACTTTGATTTCTTTGCGATGGGAAAACGTTTAAATGAGTAGTTTACTTAGGTAATACGGCCTCTTACAACTTCATACTCACCCTCACATTAAATACTCTTGGCGTTAAGAAATTTGGAACCGCAAACTGTTGCCCTGAATTGGCATCACGTACAAAGGTGTTGGTAATGGAATTCAGTTTGTCAAAGATGTTATAAATTTCAAAACCAGCCGTCAGTTCTTTGAAAGGATGTAACCAATGTCCTTTATCAAATTTCTTTTTATCATCTGCAAATACATAGGAAAGTCCTAAATCGGCTCTAAAGAAATCACGTAATCTTGGAAGATCCTCAAAATCATACGGGTCTACATTGCTAGGTGTTCCTCCTGGAAGCCCCGTTTGATAGACCATATTTAAGTATACTCTTGCACTTGGAATGGTAGGAATATAATCCTGAAACAAGAAAGCTGCTTTAAAACGTTGATCGGTAGGTCGTGCAATAAAGCCTCTGTTATCTTGGTTTTCTTCAGCGCGTAAAAAACCAACACTAATCCAACTATCTGTACCAGGGACAAACTCTCCATTAAGGCGAGATTCAAATCCATAAATACGAGCAGTGGCATTGTTATTGGCTCGGTATCGTATCCGTACGTTTTCTAATGTAAAAGTATTCACATTAGTTAAGTCTTTATAAAATACTTCATTCACCAATTTGAATTTTCCACCCCACATATTAAAACTCCAGTCATGACCAACAACGGCATGAATCGATTTTTGCGCTTTTACATCGGGTACCACTTCTCCTGTGGCATTACGTAATTCTCTGTATAGTGGCGGTTGTTGATACACCCCACCAGAGAGTCTAAACACCATATCATCATTCCAATCAGGTTTGATACTAAACTGGGCTCTCGGACTGAAAACAGCTTGAGACGAACTTTCTAAGTTTTGCCCACTTACCGTCCATTGGTGTGCTCTAACACCTACATTAAAGGATACTTCATTATCTCCCCAATCGGTACGTTTGGTATATTGTGCATATCCAGAAACACGATCTATTTGTACATCATTTCTCGCACGTACACTTGTAAAAGGTTCAATAGGACCCTCAAATGGGTTATACGGTTGATCATTAGCAAAATCAGGAAGAAATGGACGTACCGAAAAACCTGCCGAATCTATGATCTCAAACTCTCGTAGTTGATCTCTAATGTCTTCATGGGTATATTTAATTCCCCAATCTATCTGATCTTCGTCTTTTGTATACGTTCCTTTATGTTCTAGGTTGACAAACAATGCATCTAATAGATTACGCGCACTTCGTAATTGCCCTCCAGCAGCTTGCGTAAATTCGACATCTCCTAAATCTTCACTTCCAATATTATTATCTGGGACGCCTAATCGATATTGGGCTAGGATGTCAAAAAATTCCTGCTCCTGACTATGATAAATAGAACCTATGAGTTTTAGGGTTAAGTTTTCATTGACTGTTTGGGTGGCTTTTAGGGCACCAAAATAGGTTTCGTATTTATCTTCTTCCTGTCCGTCAAATAAGATCAGCAATGATATCGGATCAGCCAATGTTCCAAAATTGGTCTGACGGTTTAAAGGCTCAAAATCATAATCGTTAATCGCAATGTTTCCTAGGAAGTCTAATTGGAATTTATTTGAAAATTTATAGGTAATAAATGTTTGCGCATCGGCAAAAATAGGGTTGATGTTACTTTCTGTTTGTCTTGAAGACACCAATAGACCATTATTACGATATCTTAATCCTGTAATGGCGGTAAGTCTTCCATCTTTAGAAACGCCCTCTACAGAAGCAGTCGCACCCAAAAGACTGGCGTTTACGCTTGCGCCAAAACCAGTAGGTCTTCTATACGAGATATCTAATACAGAAGCCAATTTATCTCCGTATTTTGCTTGGAAACCACCTGCGCTAAAAGAAACGCTTTGGGTCAAATCACTGTTCACAAAACTGAATCCTTCTTGTTGCCCAGAACGGATTAAGAAAGGGCGGTATACTTCAATCTCATTTACATACACAAGGTTGTCATCAAAGTTTCCTCCTCGTACATTATAATTGGTACTTAATTCATTATTGTTATTGACCCCAGGTAAGGATTTTAATAAATTTTCAACACCGGGAATAGCACCAGGGACTTTACGAATTGCTTCCGCAGAAATAGTCACCACGCCTTGTTCGCGTTCGCGCCTTCTATTGGAAGTGATGACCACCGTGGCGATTTGAGTCACATCTTTTTTGAAAACAGGATTGTATTCCAAATCTGCATTAGGAGATAGGTTGAAGGTTTGGGTGATATTTTCAAAACCCACATATGAGAACGTAAGCGTCACATCTTGGTTTGCGGGGATTTCAATCATAAAGAAGCCATTACCGTTGGTAACTTCTCCATTAGAGGTATACGAAATATTAGCGCCAGGAACAGGGGTTTGATTTTCATCTAAAACAATACCTCTTATGGTTGCTGTTTGACTAAATGCAGTAAAGCAAAAGAGGAAGGTAAGTACAGGTAGGAAGTATCTTTTTTTCAAGAGATTATTTTTTTCTAAAAAATGTTGTCTCAAATGTAGCACTATTTCCTACATTATCCGTGACGATTAGTTTTAAGTTGTTTTCTGTATCAGTAACGACATTATCATTAAAATCGTGTATCAATGTCTTTGTTTTATAATCATACTCCATGAGAATGAATTTGCCATTGATGGTAGCGCGATAGCTTTTAATGCCGCTATGGGCATCTTCTATCTTAAATTTTAAATAACGATACTTAGACATCCATCGTCCTTTAGCTACGTTTTTAGCTGTAATCACAGGAGGTGTTTTGTCTATTCCGATGGTGTATGTGCCAAAAGTTCTAGTAGCCGTTGTAAGCGTATTATCTTTGATTCGTGTGCCGCTATAATAAATATCAGTTCCCTTACGATTCAATCTCCCTATGTATAATTTTTCTCTATCTTCTTGGTTATAAGCCGATATGTCATACGTAATAGTAGCATTTTTATGCAACGGAGTTTCCGTTTGATGAAAATCAAGACTATCTGAGTTGACACTAAGGTTTAAGAAGGTATCATCGTATAAAGCACCTTTAGGAATATACACCGTAAATTTTCCTTCGCTATAAGAAAAAGGCTGATCTGCATAGGCATAATGATCGGTAACCTTGATTTCTCTTGGTTTGACAAGCGTATCTACTTTACCCACAATAGGAATATTGATACGGGTTTCATTGCCTGCATAATCTTTTACCCTGATGGTATATTGATACGAAAGACTATCCTGTATAGACAGCATCCCATTGTCTACTTGTTTTTCGTAGATGCTCAACGGATTATTTTTTTCTATAAATAATTTCTGAACTCTATTTTTCTTTTTAATAAAATGGCCATAATCAATCATCCTGTTGAGGTATCGAGTCTCTGCAAAAGAAAACTTATCCATCGTAAGTAAGAAGTTTTCTTCCCCGTTTACGCTGGTTTGTATCTGATAAATTCCATTTTTATTGTTAGCGCCATTTTGCTGATCGATGGTGCTGATCCCAAAACCTATTTTTCCCTGAGCGTTTATTTTTCCGGTGACGAAGCTACTGTCTTTTTGCATCGTTACTCTGAGCTCCACAGGTTTTTGAGAACGATTGATGTAGGAGTTCTCATCTAGCGGATACACAAATATATTGCTAACCTTTGGAGGTTTGGTATCGGCTACGTCTATCCCAAACAAAAACGGATTCATCGGTCTCGCATTGGCATCTCGAATCTCATAATGAAGATGAGGGCCGCCGCTACCTCCGGTGTTACCACTATAGGCGATCAGATCACCTTGCGATACGGTGATAGTTCTCGACGTTGGGTAGATTTCAATTTCAAATTGCTCTTTTTTGTACTGCTTGTCTTTGATGTAGGCTTCTATTTCAGGACTAAATTTCTTGAGATGCGCATACACTGTAGTATATCCATTAGGATGTTGGATGTAGATCGCTTTTCCATACCCATAATGTGATATTTTGATGCGACTCACAAAACCTTCCGCCGAAGCATATACTTTAAATCCTTCCTTTCGTTGGGTTTTGATATCCAATCCGCTGTGAAAATGATTGCTACGTAACTCCCCAAAAGTCCCAGCCATCACAAGCGGAATGTCTAATGGATTGGTAAAGTAATCCTTTGGGATGTCTGTTTGTGAAAAACAAAAAACGGTCGAAAAAATAGATAAAATGTATGTGGCTATTCTCCTTTTAATCATAGATTGCTAATGTATATAAACCTTTTTTAAATTAAAACAGCGAATTACATCTTTTAGTATGGGGGGTACACGCTTTCGCGAAAGCATACACTGCTACATCACGTTGTTCCTTGAAAGCGTATATAGAAAAATCACTTACTTTAATGAAAGATACCATCGATCACACCTGAATCACACCCAAGTTAAACGGTTTTTCGATAGGTGCATGATTGGCAGCTTCGATTCCCATAGAAATCCATTTGCGTGTATCTCTTGGGTCGATGACTGCATCGGTCCAAATACGTGAGGCTGCATAATATGGGGAGATTTGCTCATCATAACGTGCTTTGATACGATCGTATAATTCTTTTTCTACTTCAGGTGTAATTTCTTTTCCTTGTTTTTTAAGTGAAGCCGTTTCAATTTGTAACAATACTTTTGCTGCAGAATTCCCACTCATCACCGCAAGATTGGCACTAGGCCAAGCTACAATCAGTCGCGGGTCATACGCCTTCCCACACATGGCATAATTTCCAGCACCATAGGAATTACCAATGATGATCGTAAATTTTGGAACCACACTATTAGAAACCGCATTCACCATTTTGGCACCATCTTTAATGATCCCGCCATGCTCACTTTTACTTCCTACCATAAACCCAGTAACGTCTTGTACAAATACCAACGGAATCTTCTTTTGATTGCAATTCGCAATAAAACGCGTGGCCTTATCGGCGCTATCGGAGTAGATCACACCACCAAACTGCATTTCACCTTTCTTGGTTTTGACTAGCTTCCGCTGATTGGCCACAATACCTACTGCCCAACCGTCTACGCGGGCATATCCGGTAAGGATACTTTGCCCATACCCTTCTTTATATTCATCAAACTCAGAATCATCTACAATACGCTTTATGATTTCGCGCATATCATATTGATCAGCTCTAGATGCCGGAAGAATTCCAAACATATCCTCTGGATTCTCTTTTGGTGCTTTAGCTTCCTTACGATTATAACCCGCTTTGGTATAGTCTCCTATTTTATCCATTAATTTTTTAATGGTATCCAGCGCATCTTTGTCATCTTTTGCTTTGTAATCGGTGACACCGCTTATTTCACAATGCGTAGTGGCTCCACCGAGCGTTTCGTTGTCAATACTCTCTCCAATAGCCGCTTTGACCAAATAGCTTCCTGCTAAGAAAATACTTCCTGTTTTATCGACAATCAGTGCTTCATCACTCATAATAGGCAAATACGCACCACCTGCCACACAACTTCCCATCACTGCAGAAATTTGAGTAATCCCCATACTGCTCATCACGGCATTGTTTCTAAAAATACGTCCGAAGTGTTCTTTATCAGGAAAAATCTCATCCTGCATAGGAAGATATACCCCCGCACTATCAACGAGGTAGATGATAGGGAGTTTGTTTTCCATAGCGATTTCTTGGGCCCGTAGGTTTTTCTTTCCAGTAATTGGAAACCAAGCGCCCGCTTTTACGGTAGCATCATTCGCCACAACAATACATTGCTTACCCGATACGTATCCAATTTTAATGACAACACCACCACTAGGGCAACCGCCATGTTCTTTGTACATCCCTTCACCTGCAAAAGCACCTATTTCTATACATTTCTTGGGATCATCTACTAGATAATCAATACGCTCTCGTGCCGTTAGTTTTCCTTTGGCATGATGTTTTTCGATTCGTTTTTCACCACCGCCTAATTTTACCTTGGCAAGTTTTCTTTTTAAATCAGAAAGTAAGAGTTTATTATGATCTTCGTTTTTATTGAATTTTATATCCATAGTACAGAAATAAGCTATTTTAAAGTCTTGGTATATTAAAAATTAGGTTTCAGAAAAGGCGTTTCTTTTATAAAAAAGAACACGTCGTTTCATTGAATCTTCGAATTTACGAAAATCGTATAGTTTCCCTTCGTTCCATTTATCAAATTTAGCCGATATTTGTATTTCGGTCATTTGTTATGTAGATTGTCTCAAAAATTACATAGCATCCTACACGATCTCATGACAATACATGAGGTATGCTAAAAATAAGTTGCTTTTGAAGCACGTTTCGAAAGTTTAGAATCTCGATGATCGAGTAAAATGAAAATATGGGAATGAATAAGAATACAGTGCTCGGTTGGGCGACTTTTATTATGATTATTGTTGGATTAGCACTTATTGCATTGGGAGCTTTCCGATATGATGATGTTGCTGGCTGGGGTTTTGCCTCGGTTGGTATTGGCTTTTTTGCCATTGCTTGGGTGTTTAACGCCCTTAAAGGAAGAGTTTAAGCTTTTGAACTATGCTTCTCCATGCATTTCAGTCTCACGTAAAACAACAGTTTCCTTTTCTTACAGAAAATACTCGGCTATTAGTTACTGTAAGCGGAGGTCTTGACAGTGTTGTCTTGGTACATTTGTGTGTTACCGCAGGATTGGATATTGGGATCGCGCATTGTAATTTTAAATTACGCGGCGAAGAGAGCGATGCCGATGCCCGTTTTGTAAAAGAACTGGCTGCAAAGTTCGACCTTCCTTTTTACGAAACTTCTTTTGATACCTACGCTTACGCGAAAAAACATACACGCTCCACACAAATGGCAGCGCGGGATTTGCGATATGCTTGGTTTAAAGAGATCGCTGCTTCCGAAGGATACGAATATATAGTGACTGCGCATCACCGGAATGATTCCGTGGAAACATTTTTGATCAATGCCACACGGGGTACAGGCATCGAGGGGCTGACAGGTATTCCCGCTGTTTCAGGACAGGTGTTGAGGTTGTTGTTGCCTTTTTCGCGAAAGCAAATTCATCAATACGCCACCCAAAATAATAGTACTTGGAGAGAAGATAGTAGCAATGCCTCAGATGCGTATGTGCGTAATGCCATGCGACATCACGTGCTCCCCGCATTGGAAGCAATTCGTCCCGATGCGTTAGATCGTATAGAAGATACAATGGCGCACCTACAACAATCGGTAGCCTTATTAGAAACCTATACAAAGGAATTAAAACAACGTTACTTTTACCCATTGAATAGTATCATGGGGCCGAGTGCCATTTGTTTGGACATTTCAAAACTAAAACAACATCCTAATCCCAAAGAAGTATTATATGTTTTATACAAAGACTATGGGTTTACTAGTTGGAATGATCTCTATCAATTAGTAGATGCACAATCAGGAAAACAGCTGTTTTCAGAAACGCATCGCTTGTTAAAAGACAGAACCACTTTACAATTATACTCCTATCGTAAAGAACAGGAAAATAAAACGACCTCTTTTGAGATTACAGCAACTGAAGGTATTTTTCAAGGAGAGTATGGGAAAATTGAACTCCAGATTCAAAAAGAAGTGACACCAACGGCACCCAATGAAATTAGTGTTGATAGGGATGCATTACATTTTCCGTTACTCATAAGACATTGGAAAGAAGGCGATTATTTTTATCCTACAGGAATGGAAGGTAAAAAGAAAGTTAACAAATATTTTAAAGATGAAAAGCTATCTTTGGTAGCTAAAGAAAATACCTGGTTGCTATGCGACCAAAAAGGAATTATTTGGATACTCGGACACAGAGCTGATAGACGCTATAGCGCAGCAGAAAATACAAAAAAACGACTAAAAATTACTTATTCAATATGATGCGTAAAACGCTTACACTTCTCGGAATATTTATGCTGACGACCACACTCGCTTTTTCACAAGGTTTTGGAGGAGGTCAAAAATTTGATCCTGTGGAGTGGTCTGGTGAGGTAGAAAAAGTATCTGACACTTCGTATGTACTTCACTATGATATGGTGATCGAACAAGCGTGGCATGTCTACAGTCAGTTTACACCTAAAGATGGCCCAAATCCACTTCGATTTGAGTTTTTGCCAGAAAATGATGCCACCTACACCCTAGATGGACCCGCAACCGAAAGTCCTACACACCGGGAGTACAGTGATATTTTTGAAGTAGATGAGGTTTTCTGGAAAGATACAGGAAGGTTATCCCAAAAGATTACCCTTAAAGATCCTAATACGCCTTTTGTCAAAGTGATTATAAAGCACCAAACCTGTAAAGAGGTGTGTATTAATCAAGAGTTTTATGTTGTACATGATTTAGTAAAAGAAGAAGTGAAAGTATTTACTAAATATGATGCTTTTGAGGATTACCAAAGTGACAGGAGTACTGCTGAAAATAAGATACAAGGCTTTAATAGCGTATCAAATTTTGGAAGCGGTAACAAATACGATCCTGTAAAGTGGTCTGGAGAAATAGAAAAGACATCTGAAACAACATACAAGCTACACTACAATGCTGTTGTGGAAAATGGATGGTATGTGTATGCTAATAATACGCCAGCTGGAATGCCTCTTAATCTAGAATTTGTAGATAAAGACAAAGGGGTCAACCTTGTTGGAGAGATTATAGAATCTGAAACGAAAACAGCCTATGATGATATTTTTGAAGAAAATGTTATCAAATATGTAGGATATACACCTCAGTTAACTCAGAAAATACAAACAGAATTAGAAGTAGTTAAATCTATTCTTACATACCAGGTATGTAAAGAAGTGTGTATTCAACAAGATTTTTATGTGGTACACGATCTTAAAAAGGGCATGGTACGGTTTTTTACAAACTACAATGATTTTGGAAAATACGATGCTGACTCAAATAGCGGTGAAAAAGGAAAAATAGGAGATCCTACCAAGAAAAACCAGCCCAAAAAAGAAAAGGGCTTATGGTTGTTGTTTTTCCTCTCTTTTCTAGGAGGGCTTGCCGC
>CAYGQJ010000035.1:35776-44374 GCA_964351845.1 uncultured Flavobacteriaceae bacterium
GGCTTATGGTTGTTGTTTTTCCTCTCTTTTCTAGGAGGGCTTGCCGCGTTATTTACGCCCTGTGTATTCCCTATGATTCCTATGACGGTGAGCTTTTTTACAAAGCAAAGTAAATCACGTGCAGAAGGTATCAAAAATGCCATTATCTACGGACTCAGTATTATTGTAATTTACGTTGTTTTAGGGCTTGCAGTGACGGCTATATTTGGAGAAACGGCTATTGTAGAAGTCTCTACCAGTGTTCCTTTTAATATTGCCTTTTTTGTGTTACTCGTGGTATTTGCCATTTCCTTTTTAGGGGCTTTTGAAATTATGTTACCCCAATCATGGGCTAATAAAGTAGATAGTCAAGCAGACCGTGGTGGTCTGATCGGTATCTTTTTTATGGCATTGGCACTCGCGATTGTTTCTTTTTCTTGCACAGGCCCTATTGTCGGTACGGCACTTGTAGAATCTGCGACCAAAGGCGGCATTTCACCCATCATAAGTATGCTTGGTTTTTCATTGGCAATTGCCTTGCCATTTGCATTGTTTGCATTGTTTCCAGGATGGTTGAATTCGTTGCCTAAATCGGGAGGCTGGTTGAATACGGTAAAAGTAGTCTTAGGGTTTCTAGAATTGGCACTTGCTTTCAAGTTCCTTTCCAATGCAGATCTTGTGGCACAAACCAATCTTTTAGAACGCGAAGTTTTCTTAGCCATCATCATTGCTATTTTAGTGGGCTTAACCATATATCTGTTTGGAAAACTCAAATTACCACACGATAGTGACTTAAACCATATCTCTGTAGGGCGTCTTTTGTTAGGGTTAACCACACTAAGCCTTGTGATTTATATGATCCCAGGATTATGGGGTGCACCATTGAAATTGATTAGTGGTTTCCCACCACCTATGAAAAATAGCGAATCTCCGTACGGAATAGGAGGGAAGTCGGCGATGGCCTCTTCTGATAAAGAAATTCCAGATCATGCCGAGTTAGGGCCTCACGATTTATTGTCATTCACAGATTATGATGCGGGGGTAGCCTACGCCAAAAAAGAAAATAAAACCATTCTTCTTGACTTTACAGGCTATGCGTGTATCAATTGTAGACGTATGGAAGAACGCGTTTGGTCTGATCCTAAAGTATTGAACATATTGCGAAACGATGTGGTTTTGATTTCGCTCTACGGCGATTCTAGAGAAGAACTCCCAAAAAGCGAACAAGGCGTGAGTGCCTCTGGGCGGCGTCTAAAAACCGTAGGGAATAAATGGAGTAATTTCCAAATAGAACGGTATGGGATTTTAGCCGCTCCTTATTATGTGCTGCTGGATCACGATGAAAAAGAATTGAATACGCCTGTTTCATACACCCCAGATATTGCAGAGTATGTAGCGTGGCTTAAAGAAGGAATAACACGATTTAATAATAATTAATTTATGATGAAGAACCTATTTGTAGTACTGCTTGTTTTTGCTTTCGCGAAAGCGTACGCACAAGAAACCTACGATGTAAAAGCAAATTACACTAAGCAAGAAGTGGCTATAGAGATGCGTGATGGCATCAAATTACACACAACGATTTATTCGCCAAAAGATACCTCAAAGACATATCCTATGGTGATGCAACGTACGCCTTATAGTTGTCGTCCATATGGGGAAGATCAGTTTCGTTCTAAGATCGGCCCTAATAAATATATGATGGAAGAAGGGTATATTATCGTGTACCAAGACGTGCGTGGAAGATGGATGAGTGAGGGGAAATATGATAATATGCGCGCCTATATTCCTAACAAAAAAGATAAACAGGTAGATGAAGCGAGTGATACTTATGATACCATTGATTGGTTAGTGAAGAATGTAACCAATAACAATGGCAATGTAGGAACGTGGGGGATATCCTATCCTGGGTTTTATGCCACCTATTCGCTGTTGAGTGAGCATCCAGCCTTAAAAGCAAGCTCGCCACAAGCGTGTATTGGCGATTTCTTTTTTGATGATTTTCATCACAACGGCGCTTACTTATTAAGTTATTGGAGAGCCACCGCTTTATTTGGATATCAAAAGGAAGGACCTACTAAAGAGGCATGGTATGAGTTCCCAAAACTTGATAGTGATGATCAGTTTGATTTCTTTTTAAAAACAGGTCCGTTGTCAAATTTAGATGCTTATTATGATGAAACCAACGAATTCTGGACGCAGCTTAAAGAACATCCAAATTATGACGAATTTTGGCAATCAAGAGGCCTTATTCAGCATTTGGAAGATATCAAACCTGCGGTAATGACCGTAGGAGGTCTTTTTGACGCCGAAGATTTATATGGCCCTTGGGAAACGTATAAGAATATAGAAAAGCGCAGTACTAACTATAATACAGTAGTTTTTGGACCGTGGAGTCATGGAGATTGGGCGCGTAACAAAAAGCGACAAGCGGTTGGAAATGTCTATTTTGGAGATGATATTTCTGACTACTTTCAAAAAGAATTGGAAACGAAGTTTTTCAATCATTTCTTAAAAGGAATGGGAGGAAATGAAAATATATTACCAGAAGCACACATTTTTGATACGGGTAAAAAAGAATGGAAATCATTTGACGTATGGCCACCAAAGGCATCCATGAATGCTACCTTTTATCTAGATGACAATAATAAGTTATCAGGAAGTCCATCAACAAAAAATGGATCGGAAACTTTTGTAAGTGATCCTGCCAATCCAGTACCGTATGCAGAAGGGAAGAAAATGGTATTTACACCTCGCAAATATATGAGTGATGACCAGCGTTTTGCAGCCAAAAGAGATGATGTATTGGTGTATGAAACCCCTGTTCTTGATGATGATGTAACGCTAGTAGGAGAAATCATGGCAAAATTAGAAGTGATGACGACAGGATCATCTGCCGACTGGATTGTAAAAGTGATTGATGTATATCCAGATGATGTGCCTAACACAGAGGAGACAGAAGAAGGGATGCAAATGGCAGGCTATCACCAGATGGTCCGCAGTGAAGTGATGAGAGGTCGTTTTAGAAGAAGTATGTCACGTCCAGAAGCTTTTGTGCCGGGTAAGAAAGAAGAAGTATTTATAAAACTTCAGGATGTATTACACACCTTTAAGAAAGGACATAAAATACAAATTCAAGTACAGAGTACATGGTTCCCGCTGATTGATCTAAATCCACAAACCTATGTAGACAATATCTTTAAAGCAAAGAAATCTGATTTTACCAAAGAAACACATACGGTTTTTCATACCTCTAGAATCTCATTTAATATTCTACGGTAATTGGAACTGATTTTAATAAAAAAGCGCACTTTCAAAGTGCGCTTTTTTTATTTCTGGCATTCATTGAATTTGTATCAGATATGCCCTAAAACGGAAAAACACCCCGCAAGACTGCGGGATGCCTTTCACCCCCTAAATTGTATTTGTGTATTATTGAGCAATCACACAAACTATATTGATGTTGAAGATTCACTTTGAAAAACATCCCGCAATGAAGCGGGATGCATTTCACCCCTAAATTAAATGGTATTGTGCGTTTCAATTGTCTTTAAACACTCAAAAAGAACAGCACTTCCCCCATTTGATGAATCTAAACAAACCCTTGCTTATTTATAGAATAAAAGTATGCTATGCTTATATCTTAGGAAAGGGGTAAACCCCCCTTTTTTTGATTTTTTTCCGTACTTATAGCTGTGTAATTTGGGGTATTTATATTTTATTAACATAATTTTAAGAAGCAAAATCAGATAATCGATTATTTTGTTCTTTTTACCGATTTGTTGAAAATGCACACTTTTACACTAAATCGATAAAAAGCAGCTTATATTTCTTAGTTATTCAAGCTTATGATTACACTTAGAGATTATATCTAGATGTAACTTTATTCTTATGATCTGTAAGATGAATAGTTATATTCTTTTTTATTCTGAAATTCTCAAAATATAGCTGTGTCAAATTATTGCGAATTTGACACTATTTACGATAACGTTTTCGCTAGCAAATGCAAATAAATACATTGATTTTCAATATGTTAAAAAATAGTGTGAATTGTAAATTTATTCACATATCTATAGCATAAAATAGATCTTTAGAGTAACTTTAGATAGATTTATGTATCAGGTTATTAGTGCTTTAAAAGCGTTGGTGACTGATAAAAATCATACTGTTTAATCAATTAATTATATAATCCCCCAAATTATGAAAACAACTAAAATTTTATCATTTTTATTTCTAGTACTTACCTATGTATCCAGTTTAGGTCAAAGTAGAGACATTCCTTTTGTATGGGAAAATGCCACCGTTTATTTTGTATTGACAGATCGTTTTGAAAATGGAGATCCGTCTAATGATTTTTCGTATGGCCGACAACAAGATGGCGCTCCTTTACGAAGTTATTTAGGAGGCGACCTACAAGGTCTTATTAATAAGATTAATGAAGGCTATTTTGATGATCTAGGTGTGAGTGCTATTTGGTTGACACCGCCTTATGAAAACATCCATGGTGCCACCGACGAAGGTCAAGGAAAAAACTATGCCTTTCACGGCTATTGGGCAAAAGATTGGACGGCAATAGATCGAAATCTTGGAACCGAAGCGACCTTTCAGACACTTGTAGATACGGCACATGACCACGGGATTCGTATTGTTATGGACGTGGTGTTAAATCATGTAGGACCTGACAATCCAGACGACGAGTCGTGGCCTAGTGATTGGGTACGTAGAGATCCAGATTGTAATTTTAATGGTCCCCAAGGCACCATCCCTTGTGAGTTAGTAGCCAATTTACCCGATATTTTAACAGAAAGTAATGCGCCCGTGAATCTTCCACAATGGTTATTAGATAAATGGGAAAATGAAGGGAGAAAAGCACAAGAACTGGCAGAACTAGATGCGTTCTTTAATCGCACAGGTTATCCGAGAGCTCCGCGTTTTTACATTATCAAATGGCTGACAGATTATGTGAGAGATTATGGGGTAGATGGCTTTCGAGTAGATACTGTGAAGCACGTAGAAGAATCTGTTTGGACGGAATTAAAAACAGAAGGACTCATAGCATTACAGGATTGGAAAGGTGCCAACCCCCAAAAGAAAGTAGATGATCAACCTTTCTGGATGACAGGAGAGGTGTTTAATTATTTTGCATTAGGTATGCAGCGCGTATTTAACGGCGATGGATTTAATGTCGATTATTATAATAATGGCTATGAAAATCTGATCAATTTTGATTTTCGATTTGTCGCCAATCAAGGATTGGAAAGTATATTTTCCAGTTATAATAATCTATTGCAAAATCAACTGGGAGGCGCTTCCGTTATGAATTTCCTTGCCAATCATGATACGGCCGAAGTCTTTGATATTAATCGAACCCGAACCTTTGAAGCGGGCACAAAACTTTTATTGTCTCCTTCTACGGCTCAGATTTATTATGGTGATGAGACCGCACGAACTTTAACCCCAGGAGGAGGTGCGAGTGGTGATGCCACCTTGCGTTCTTTTATGAATTTTGGAGACTTGAATAATGCAAACTCATTAGCATCTTTAACCTTATTACACCATCAGAAAATAGGAAAATTTAGAAGAGAGCATGTATCTGTGGGCGCTGGAGTACATACCAAACTTCAGGATACACCATATACATTTAAAAGAGAATTTGATAATGGGGTAGTATCCGATAAAAGTTTAGTTTATACAGGCAATGACGGTGATTTCCAGAACGCATTGAATCTATTCAACTTATGGCCCGATGGAACGGAACTCACCGATTATTTTTCAGGAAATACCGCTATTGTTACTAATAATACTGCTGATTTTAATAGTCCGTTTGGGCTTGTTTTAATAGGCGAAGCCTTTGATGGCATTATGCCTCCACCTCCTTCTTCCTTTACCGTAAGAGCCAAAAAACCGTTAGACTGGAACGCATTGGATGTGTATGTCTATAATACCGCCACCAATAGTGTATTATCAGGAACGAGTGGATGGCCAGGGCAATCAATGACACCGATTGCTGGAAGTACGGTTTGGTATGAATATGAAATTACAATTCCTGCTGGGGTGAGTGCGAATACCATCGGACTTGTATTTAACAATGGAAATAATGGGAGTCAAACCGTAGATCTTTTTAGAGATAGAGATGGCTGGTTTGAGTTTACTTCAGGAGGGGCTATGCGAACAGGAACGTGGTCGGATGTTTGTCCTTCGGATTGTCCAGGGAATTCGTCAAATACCTATCGTATTTACGCCCATAAACCAAATGATTGGGGTGTTATCAACGGATATACCTTTAATACCACCCAAAATAGTGTGTTAGCAGGAACACCTGGGTGGCCAGGTCAGCAAATGACAGCCCTTCCCAATACTGCCAATTGGTTTTTTTATGACATTACACTACCGTCAGGGGTTAGTAACTCTGAAATTGGACTTGTATTTAACAATGGAAATAATGGGAGCCAATCTGTAGACTTGCTCAGAGACCGTGAAGGCTGGTTCAATTTTACATCGGGTGGAGCTGTGCGTAACGGAAACTGGAATGACACCTGTCCTTTTGATTGCCCTACGCGGAATAGTGTTCCCAATGAAATCCTTAAAGAGGATAATAACCAAACACTTGTAGGCTTGAGAAGTGCCATTACAACCTATCCCAATCCATCTGACGGAAAAGGAGTGATTGCGATTCCGTTATCAAAATCAGAAACGGTAACTGTTATTATTTATGATAGCTATGGCCGTTTGGTTAAACAATATAAAGGTCAAGAATTTGATGCGGGTACCGTACTCATTGATTATGAACTG
Organism: uncultured Flavobacteriaceae bacterium; assembly: GCA_964351845.1. Classification (GTDB taxonomy): domain Bacteria; phylum Bacteroidota; class Bacteroidia; order Flavobacteriales; family Flavobacteriaceae; genus Dokdonia. The sequence goes on from CAYGQJ010000035.1 coordinate 42,548, forward strand.
AGGACATCAGGACTGTATTTCTATAAAGTACTCCACGGATCACAGACCAAAGTCGGAAAGATTATGGTGAAATAATTTTCTGAAACATATACGTCATGTATTAAAACCTGTGAAGCTTGCTTTACAGGTTTTTTTAGTGGCTTTCATCACGTATTGAATTTTTCTTACGTTTTCTGCTATGCTATTTCGTTGATTTTATTGTGCTTATTGATGCTATATGGGTTTTAATTAAAGTTTTACAAGTAAGTTAAACGACACATATGTATCCATACCATACATTTATTGATTAGTATAGGCCGAAAATAGTTTACATGTTGTAGATCCTCTTTATCACTGATAACTTTATCAAAAGTGAGGTTGTCGAAAATCACAAATATCAGAGTAGACAAAAGGCGGAACTGAAAAGCCTATACAATAGAGTAAGAAAATTTTAAAATTTATTAAGATGTTAAAATCAATTTCAAACTTAGGAACAGTTTTATCAAAATCTGATCAAAAATCCATTGCTGGGGGGCATATGGATTGTAATTGGGCAGATGAAATTTTGCAATGTTGGGGTGCTCACCCTTATACCAGATGCTTTTGTGTGCCAAAACCTAAAGGGCCAGGAGATGAGGCAGCAGGATAGTCTTATCTAATCTTTAAAAAATGTATGAAACCGCAAGTTTGTTGAATGACAACTTGCGGTTATTTGTATAGACCGTAAACTGAAAAGCTATATATTATGTATTAATAGTAATTAATGATTTGTAAAACCTTAAAAAGAAGTTATATATTTAGGGTCTTATAATCAGTGAGGTATAGAGCTGCGCATATTTCTATCTTACACTAACAAGATGTATATGTTAACCAAAGTTTTTGGTAGCGCAGTCTTTGGTGTAGATGCCACGACTATTACCGTTGAAGTCAATGTAGATAAAGGAATCGGATACCACTTGGTAGGATTACCTGATAATGCGATTAAAGAAAGTAACTATCGAATCGCTGCGGCGCTTCAGAATAATAGTTATAAAATTCCCGGAAAAAAGATCATTATTAATATGTCTCCTGCCGATATGCGTAAGGAAGGCTCTGCCTATGATTTGACACTCGCTACCGGTATTTTGGTCGCTACAGGACAGATAAAAGGAGATGCCATTGCCGATTACATTATTATGGGCGAACTCTCCTTAGACGGAGGTCTACAGCCCATTAAAGGTGCGTTGCCAATTGCCATTACCGCAAGAGAGGAAGGCTTTAAAGGGTTTATTTTGCCGATACAGAATGCCAAAGAAGCCGCTATTGTTGATGGATTGGCGGTCTATGGCGTGGAGAATATCAGCGAAGTCATTGCCTTTTTTGACAAAGAAGTGCCGTTAGAACAAACGGTCATCGATACCCGAGCCGAGTTTTATAAGAGTTTAGAGCATCCCGAATTCGATTTTGCGGATGTCAAAGGACAAGAGTCTATAAAACGCTGTATGGAGATTGCCGCTGCAGGCGGTCATAATATTATTCTGATTGGTCCTCCGGGGTCTGGGAAGACGATGATCTCTAAAAGGCTTCCCAGCATTCTACCGCCGATGAGTTTGAGAGAGGCACTCGAAACCACTAAAATCCATAGCGTCGCAGGGCGTGTCAAAAATAACCAAGGCTTGATGAGCGAACGACCATTTCGTTCGCCCCATCATACCATTAGTAATGTCGCCCTTGTCGGTGGTGGGAGTTACCCACAGCCGGGGGAGATTTCGTTGTCTCATAATGGCGTCTTATTTCTTGATGAACTCCCAGAGTTTAAACGCGAAGTCCTTGAAGTGATGCGACAACCCTTGGAAGATCGGGAAGTCA
>CAYGQJ010000036.1:0-43624 GCA_964351845.1 uncultured Flavobacteriaceae bacterium
GAGTGATGGTTTTCAATGGAAATTATTATCAAAAGCTGAAGCAAAAAAACGCTTTATTGCCGATAAGGAAGTGTACGGCATAGACCGAGACACAGAAACCGAAGCGCTTATTGAGAGTAAAGAAGATTTGGGTCGTTTTGAAGAATTTGGCGTGGAGCATAAAAACAATGATGTAAAACGAAAGCCAAAGAAAGCTGCCAACAAAAAGACCGCATCTTCTAAAGAAACCATACGCATACAGGAAAAAGAACGTGCCAGAGCCTTATCGTTACTGGAACTCGAATTATTAATAGCTGCTTAAACATACACTATGACCATAGAAAAATTACAAAAGCTCAAGCTGAGCGCCGTACAACCAGACGCCTTACAAACCGCAGTCAAAGAATTACTTGCTGATTACGAGGAGACTTCAGATAAAAATGCCTTTGAAGAAATCGCCAAGGAGAATATAGAAAAGGTATTTTCAATGGTAGAGCGCCTTGCGCCAGACGCTATCGTAAAAGAACCAAAGCCTGCCAAAAAGAAAGCACCATCTAAAACGGTCAAAAAGGAGCTAGACAAAATGACGAGTGACATTAAGCTGTGTCGGGCAAAAATCCGCAAGTTTAATGAGGAGAAACGCAAGAACGAGCCTAAGAAACCCAAACCGATGCGTCACACTAAAATCAAAGGTCATTTTATTTCTATAGCCAATTTGATTCCAACAAAACTCAAAGAGAATGTTGCGGTGCAAAAGGAGGCAGAACGTGTGTTACTGCGTGCGCATCGTGGTATTATGAATGCCTATAAAATGAATACGGTCACCACCGAAAAAGGTCTCGATGCCATCAAAGAGAAGTTTGACAAGATGGAAGAAAAAGCTAAAAACTAATTATGAATAAAAAAGTACTGATCATAACAGGTGCAGGCCTGGCCATAGGTTTTGCCGAAGCACTCATTTACTACAATCTGGGAAAGAACTCGGAAAATGAGAAGTTTAAGCTACAAGTTCCCAAAGGAGCAGAACTGCTTAAAACTACCGGCATCATCATCGCCACATCGCTCGCCACCGCAGCGCTTTCTAACTTTATAGAAGGTGCGCTTACCGAAAAACAAGAACTCATCCCAATACCTGCCTAATTATGAAAACGATAGAACACCAAATTTTCCTGAAACGCAACGGACTTGCTACAAAGCTGTTGCTACAGCCCATCCAAGAGAAAATAGAAATCTTCGACCGTATGCACGCCTTACTCGACAAGGTATCTGTCTGTGATAAAGATGCGCTTATTGATGAGTTGGAAGCCCTAGACCTAGAAATCCTAGAAGACATCGATGAAGAATATGCAGATCAGCTAGAACACAACGAGATTACTGAAGAACTTAAAGAGAAACAAGTTGCATTTGAAAAAGTAATGGAAGACGTGCCAACACCAGAACCCAAGAAAAAGCCCACCGATGAGGACATCATCAACGAACTGGTAAAAATGGGTCGCACAGAAAACATTGGTCGATCTACCTTTCGTGATCTAGGCGTGAAAGTGGCGTTAGGTTGGGAGACGATTATCGGAAAGTATCGCGTGACCAGGACGAGTGTATTTAGGTATCGGTATGAGATTGAAAGGATATAGGTTTGCGAGGATCTTTTGGTATTGAGATGGACTGCTTGGTTTGTTTTAAAAACTGATGAACCATTAGTATTCCAAACATCCATAAAAGACCAGTTTGAAGCTCTTGATAACCTATAAGATCTTCAATCTGGTTTTCTTCAGTTAGGTCTATATGTTTTATGAGTTTCTTAATCTTTTTAGGACTAATCAAGTTGGGCTGATACCCTTCTTTTCCCAGAGCCATTTTAAACTCTTCGGCGGTTCGTTCATAATTTTTGTTATGAAGTACTTCCGCGAGCATCTCTTTTTTCGCTGCTTGCATTCGGCCCCATTTGCCTTCTCCTTGCCAGTACTCTAAAATTTTATAGGTTTCTAAAAGTGTGAAACTTCTACGTCCCACCAAATCATTTTCAATGAAGTATGTAGAGAAACGTTCATTGAAAGTAGTACGCGAGTGAAGTCCAGTAATCTGATAAAGTATTTTTTTAGGAATACGCTCAGGAAATAATGGTTGGAAACCAGCAATAATTTGCTCGTTTTTAACTTCTTTAGAAGGTGTTTCCCATAAGTCAATAATTGAGCTATAATGAGAAATGTAGATCATAAAACGCCTGAACGATTTAAAATTATAGCTTATCAAACAAGCTGCAATAAACCACCAAGGTAAGATACCGTTGTACCTTTCGTGAAATCTATCTATTTTAAAATCTTCTTCTGTCATAACTTAAGAATGGTCGCAATGTTTTAGTCATTGCGACCATTTTATTTACATTACTTTTTTCCTTTAGATCCTGAATTCCCAGAGTTACCTGAACTTGTTCGAGGTGGATTGTTTCCTCTACCTTTTCCGGATGCGTTTCCTGTTTTACTTGGTCCATTTACTGGTGTGTTTGACTTTGCCATAATTTTGGGTTTTTATATTAATAATGGCTCAAAGATATACGGGATGTTTTTAGTGGATTGTAAACTTTGGACGATAGGGTTTTATGCTATTTCCTTTAAAAAATAATCTCTCAAAATTTCCTTAAATTTTGGAGAGTTTATACCATTCGCTTTCTCCAATATTTTCTGTTTATTAAAATATTCTATGTCATACTTTTTCGTTTTGACCTTAGCAGTTGCAAGTTTTTTTTCGGCGGCTTCTGTAAAACCACCAGTACTCCAGATCTCAAACGTGAGTGATTTTTCTGGATAAACATTCAAAGCCCATTTTCTTATAATCACAATTTTATTAGAAATATAGTGTTCGATATAATCTATATCAACTGGGTAATTATAGCCTTTACATTCAACGATTTTTACTTCATTTTCAAAAACTGCCAATACATCTATTTCCTTTGATTGGTTGGTTTCTTGTAATGTCACTCTTTTGCTTATATCTAAATTACGGCAATACTTACTATAGTAATATCCAACAGCAAGTTCAAAAAGATCTCCTCTTAAATTGTTGGTTTTTCCATCTACTAGTTTGGTCAATTTCTCCATCAAATTGATGTATTGTTCTGGATCTTTTTTTAGAATAGCTCCAGCATTAGTTACTGTATTGATTAGAGATTTTAATAATTCGCTATATTCATTTCCAAACAGTTCCTTTACGGAAGCTATCAGCACACCATTACTTTTTAGCTTATTAAGAGCCTTGGTCTTTATACCATCAACAATTATCACAGGAAAAAGATCTAGAACTGGATTTGAAGCTTTTATAGCTGCTATTTTTCTTAGAAAGAAACTAACCGTTTCTTCATTGGTATCATTACCTAACAAAATGTCTGCAATTAAAAAGCCTGGGTTTTTGACATTACCCTTGTATCTGGTTAGTCCATCAATATATGTTGGTGCCGAAAATGCAAATTGAAAACCACCAACAACATTATTATTTTTACCCTTTTTAAAGGATGTCAAGCCTATGTTTTTACTCCATATTTCAAATCTCTGTAAAACAATAGCTTTAGAAAGTTCAATTGCTTTTATATGACTTAAATTAGGATTAGGTTTTCCACCAAGCATCGCATTTAAGCCTAAAGTTTCGTCATCATATTTTCTAACAAAATCATTTTTCAAGAGAAGCTCAATGAGAGTGTCAAATTTCATATGACCATCAATGCGACTTATTGGACTTATAGAATAATTTGCTAATTCCTTTATATTTACAAGCCCGTGATGAAATTTTATCGCCGTGATTATAGCACCTATTCTTTTAGCATCAGACATTATAGCTGCTAGTAAACCATCGTAATATTCTTCGGTCTGATAGTCATCTGAGTGATAAATGAAAGACTTTTTATCACTAAAAATGCCTTTCAATTTATGAATTGGACTTTTAAAACGTTCGATTCTCTTTCTAGCCGCTTCCTCAGTAATACCGTACTTTTTTGACATTATACGAGATAAATCTCCCGATAATATTCCGCCATTTTTTCTAATATGTGTTACTATTTTTGTCACACCACGCTATTTATATAATACTAACTATCTTCAACCTTGTCATTTTTTTTTATTTCAATGACGTCCCATTCAGTTTTATCTATTTTATCAATTAAATTTTTTGCTCTGACGTTATTTATAGCAAAGCATAACAAGTGTGTTGGTCTTGAAAAACCCACATAAGCCATTCTTGCAGATTGAATTATTTTTTCTATACTTCCACCTTTGTAGTTATCAAGATATTCTTTTATAGGTGTACCTATAATTTGGTTAGATAATCTTTGTGACTCGTAGTTTCCAGCACCTCTATCATAAAAAGTTTCAAGATATAATGTAGCGGTATGCGTTTGACCTTTTACTGAATGTATAGACTTAATGCCAACGCGTATTCCATTTTTGTCTAAATACCGTAAGCTACTATTCACTTCAATTTCGGCTTTGTTTGAAGACGCCTCATTGATGAATTTTTGAGACAAGCGTACTTTGCTATTAAAACATTTTAAGAATTTTGGAATGTATTCTCGTAGCTCTAACAAAACTTTTTCAGATTCATTTTTATTTAAACCAACACTCCAATTATAGAGATTAAGTTTAAGTGTGGAATATTCCTTCTCGTTTAGATTTTTAAAATGTCTTATTAATTTTGAAACCGTAAATACTCGTAAATATTCGTCCCGAACTTTTTCTATATATAAAATTTTATTTAAAGCATTAAGAAGAGCTTTTCGGTGACTATTAAAAATGGTGCTTTTAGTTTCTACAAAAAGTAAGTAGTCTTCTAAAGTTTCATAATCAATTTTCTTAGTTTTTGCAGTTGACTTATAACTTGGCCAATAATCAGATATGCATATCTTATCGACGTGATCGTGATGCTTTCGCCAACCAACTGCTTCATATTTGTTTTTTGATGTGTGAGTTATAGCTTTGTCATTAATTAATTGTTTTACTATGTCTGAAAACAAAGGAATGACTTCTGTAATTTTTTCAACATCATAACAGATTAATTTTGGCTTTATGTTTAAATAGTCATCATTGTCATCTTTCATTCTTCCTTCTACCGCTGAGCCTGTAATAGAGAGTCTCTCGACGATTTTGGCATTCGGCTTGCTTAATCTGTGACTTCCGCTTATAAACAACTTCTCAGAGCGCTGGTTCCATACTTCATTCGATGAAATAGTTTTTGAATAAATTGATTGATTAATATCACCTAATCTTTGATAAAATGAATTGCTTTGCCATCCAGCAAAAATTTTTTCTAAAAGTTCAAATTGATGCTTTCCCATATCTTGCATTTCATCTACAAATACATACTTAAATCGGCTCTGTAATAAGCTCGAATAGGTTGGGATTTTTTTTAAAAGGACTTCTGCTAATAAGTATGCATCATCATAACATAATATACCAGCTTCTAAAACTTTCAATTTAGTTTTAATAAACCATTCAGAAATTCTTTTCAATTGATGATCAGTATATTTTTCTTTTTTGTGTTTAGGAGTTTTGATAGTTATCAATTCACCACCGATCGAATCTATTATTACAAATTCACCATTCTGAAATTTTAATCGAAAAGAAAAGAGAACGTTAAAATTTTTCTCGTAGTAAATCGCATCAGTCTTTTCTTGTGAGCCGAAATCTTTTCTATTGAAATGAAATATCCTTTTGATGGTTTCCTCATAGATTTCATCATCAATCCGGATAGGCTTCTTTTTATATTCATTGAGATAAGCCGGTATGGCTAAAAAATTATCTACAAAACTTTGAATGGTTCCTACAAAATTAGGGTGAGAAAACAGTTTAGGACAATATTGTCCTATACGTTCTTTAATTTCATCAACTGCGGCATTGGTATGTGATAGAACGAGAACGCCTTTATTTTTCTTGAGAGGTAGATGCTTTTCTAAGATTAGAAGTTTTGCCAGTAAAACTGTGGTCTTACCACTTCCTGGTACCGCTTGTAAATCCAACGTTTTAAAATTATAAATAAACGCTAATCTTTCCTCGTCAAAAGTATGACCTGGTTTTAACAAAATCGATTCTGCATACGCAATGTCGGCAGGACATACTTTAATCATTGCAGACGTATTTTAAAGCACCAATTAAATATTTAATTCCTGCGTCATTTTCATCTATTACCAAGGTAGGATTTTGCTCTATTTTGTTTGCCAGATTGTAAGCTAATTCTGTCTTGTTTAAAGTCTTGTTTATTAGTTTTTTTCCTAACTCCATTTGTAAATGGTCACTGTCCATTTGAGGATGGATTTCTAAAAGTGCTTCTTTGAATGATACATTTAAAGAAGTTGATTTGAAAAGAGCATATTCCAAAGTCCAATCTTTAGCTATGAAGGACTTTATATTATCCCTGTCGTATTTAGTTTCAAGTTGCGTTGTTCTTAGAATAGAATCTGCCGATACAACTTGCTCGTTTTTCTGGTTGTATATATTATCAAAACCTCCAGCCCCATTTGGTAATGTCGTTTTTTCATACGCGCAAATATCTACATCAGTTATAATAGCTACCGGAATAGTCATCTTTTTTAAACTTTCATTTTTTCTCAAATAAATCCGCGAATAGCGTTGAAATGCAGTACTTGCAACATTAACAATAGAAACTCCAGCTTCAGTTAGATTTCTCTGAATAACATCTTGTTCTTTTAGCCTTTGAGCAATTGCAGGTAGCAGTATCTCTTCAGACCAACCTTCAACCATTATTATACCTTTCGCAAAAAATAAATTAGCTTTAGTAGTATCTAAAAATCTTTCTAAAAATTTATAGTCATTGTCAGCCAGTTCTGTAAAATTCTTACCCATAGGAAAGGCATAATTGTCACAACAAACAATAAGGTTTTCAAGTTTTATTTTAGATCCAAGATTGGGGCTATGAGTTGATAATATAAGTTGAATCTCTTTTTCTTTTTGCAAGGCCTCAATAATTTGCATTTGTGCTTGTGGATGTAAGTGCGCTTCTAACTCTTCAATTAATCCAAGCCTAATGCCTGTCCAGTCTTTCTTTTTTAAATGTAATAGCTCGGACGCCATAAATAGTCTATTCATTGTACCTAAGCCTGGATTTATTTCATCCTTGATAGAGAGTTCCAGTTTCTCTAATATGTTTTTGAGATTATTCCCTTTTACTCCAAAAACAGATTCTTTAGACTTATTGTAAAATGCTTTAATATAACCGTCAATTTCAACCTTTAATTCGTTTCCTTTTTGTTCATCTGGTGGTAACGGCACACCATTATTTGCAACCCCTAAGAAATACTTTTCTACTGATGTGTTAAACTCGTTAAATAAGCCAACTAATAAATGATCTGTATTTCGACCTTTAAAAGCCTCGTGCTCTTGAAGAATTTGTGTAAGCCTTGAGTTTTTTCGAGGAACAAGCTCTGCCTGTGCGTTTCTAAGAGGTTTTAAATACGTTGTTTTTAGAAGCTCTCTTGCTTCTGCTGTTAATTGGTAGCCTATTGGATCTACACCTGCCTTTACATCTGTTGGTGCTATTTTATTGTCCACCAGATTACGTGTTACATCGTATATTAATCGTAGATAAGATTTGGGTTGCCCACCATTTTCCTCTGTCCAGCCTAACCATTCAGTAAAGTGTTTAGCCTCTTCTGGGTCTAAATCATCGAAGATTAGTTCAATCCTAAGCCTGTTTGACTCCATATAAAAGTCATCATTGATAACTTTTAGCCACTCATAACTATGAGTTTTAAGTACCAGTTTTATGGCATCAATAATAGCTGTTTTACCTGAATCATTTTGACCTATTAAAACATTAACTCCTTTGGAAAATATTAAATCTAAATCAGGCTTTAATAAATCGAAAGCACCTGTGCTACCAAATTTTCTGAAATTCCAAAGCTTTAAATTTTTTAAATACATATGTTATAATTTACTCTCCAAAAATGTAATCATAAACAGATTTGCTGTCCAATGGACCAGCAAGACCATTCATACCTCTAGGTTTCGGCGCTAGTTTAAAAATGTAAACCCATTTAGAAGCAATATTTGCTCCTTGTGGCTGTTTCATATTAAGTGTCCCTCTAGTAGAAAAGAAAGCTTCAACTTCATTAGCTTTCATCATCGTTCCTGCATTGATACATTTCCAATGAAGTATTTTTCCATTTCTGACCGAATGTTCTGCTTTGCGACGTTTTTCGTTATTTGTAATGCCTGCGTACCAACCATTAAACCGTGGGTTTTTACTGCCCATAGTTTTTTTTACAAACTTGGTTAGTTCGCTTTTAATTGCTCTTGTTTCCATATTTAAGTTATATCTAAGATTTTGAAGTTGAGTTTTTTAGAAAAATAGAGTTCGTCGAAATAACCTTGTAAATAAGGATCTGGAACCAAATAGGCGTCACTTTCACACAGCTCTTTGAACTTTTGTGGATTTTTTAGGAACATTGCGCAAACATCAAGTTCATCTCTAGATAAAAGACGACTGTGAAGGAGTTCTCTAAATTCTAAATAGTCAATAAATTTCTTGAATCTGTTATTATATACTGCGCCCAACGTCTTCAGAAATGTTTCTAAATCATCTATGCAAACAGACCAAGGGTAAAAGTCTTCACTGCTTTTTTTGTTAAGTAAAAGACCTAAATCTATTTGCAATGAAGCAAACCTCTCAGAAGTAACAACTATTGTAAAGACATCAATGATTTGCGACGTATTTAAAACTTCGCTGTTATTTTTACTTTTTATAGTTATAGCCTCATCATTTAGAATTGCTTGTTCTACCTCAAAACATTGTTCATACCCTTTTTGAATACAATAATCAAAGTCTGACCTTATTCTTTCCGTAGCTTTTTTAGTATTTCTCCACGGTTCTCTACTACGAGAGGCTTTACACTCAATTACAAATGCTATTCTGTTTACTATGTATAGCAAATCCTTTTCGGCGGGATTGCTATTAATATAGTAGTTATTGTATGAAGTGACATTTTTTGCTTTACTGAAAAATCTGTCAAATATGTTTTGAGTTTGAGACTCTAAAATAACCTTTCCTCTTCTTAAATTAAGTTGTTCTTTTTCCTTTTCTGTTTCAGTAAGAACTTGATAGAGCAGTTTGTAAACCGCATTAGGTAATTGCTTTTGAAATACATTCAAAAATGTTTTATCATTAATTTTTACGATTGGTTTAAGCTCTAATGGGTTGGGTTGTGAGTAAAATAAATTATTAAATGAATCATTAATATCTATTGATAGTAGATTACAGAAAACATCTACATCCTTCTTATTGAAAGACTTGTAGTAGTCATTTTTTGTAAATAATAAACAGCTGTGCGGACTCTCAAAGAAATCTAGAAAATTATCTTGTAATTCTATAGGAAGTTGAGACAGGCCTTCTTCAAATTTTCCAGCTTGAACGCTATGCACAAAATCTTTCATTCTTGGATCAAAGAGAAAACTTTTTGATGTAATGGCTTTTCTTTGATAATCATCTTCTGAAAACTCACAGAGTGCCATCAATGTTTTTAAGTCAATTCCTAGTCTTTCTTTTATTTTATTCTGATAGGGTTTAAATAATCGAATTACTTTATTAAGTTCTTGTTCTCTATAATTAAGTACCCCATTTTGAAAATAATCTTTAAAAGCAAGTTCGTGGATCAGCATTTCTGACCTATCTTTTTTTGATGTAGTCGTATCAAACCTTGAATAATTCCCCAAATAGAAACTAACTATTTCGAGCAAAATATCTCCAACTTTTTGAAGTATTTTATCATTCTCTTCGGAATAATAGAAGTCCTCAGATCCTACTTCATCAGAGGAAAGTCTCAGCATAATAAGATAAATTGAATCTTTGTACTTAGACTTGAATTTTTCAGAAAAGCTAAATTGATTTCGTTCTGGATGATGACGCACGAAGTCTGCAAAGAAGCATACAAAGCTTTCTTTGGTATATCTTGAAATTATTTTTTGAATTTCAATTGATTTCTGTTCTATATCGACTTCCTTCATTTGCTCCATTACCCGTTCTCCACAATCCTTATCTCATCCTCACTTAAACTATAAAGCTCATACACCATAGCATCTATTTGTTGCTCGATGGTGTTGATTTGTAATTGTAGGTCTTGTGCTTTTTTCTTGTTTTGCTCAAAGAGGTCGAGCCATTCAAACTCATCTATTTTAGTAAGTGTGGCAATAGGTGCTAGGCCATCTTTATCGCGTTGCTTGTTAGTTGCTTTAATGGCTTTATTCAACTCTTTGGTAAAGTCGCCAAAATCTAAATCTTGCCAGTTTTCTAGTTTGCGAGAGAATTTAAGTAATGAGAATTTGTGTTTGAGATAGTTGATGAATTTTTTAGTTAGAGTGTTTTTATCAGAATTTTTAGCCACACATTGATTTACTAAACTTATGATTAGAGATCCATTACTCTCATTGAATGATTTATATGGTAAACGTTGGATAAATATTGTCTTTACTTCAGCCATTGGCTTACCTACCATATGAAAGTTTTGCGTCTGAAATATCCAATTGTGTAATTTAGAATTAAGTTGTGCTAAGATTTTTAATAGGTTAGTTTCGTTATTCTCGATTAGGCATTGAATGCAATGAACAGAATTGATTCCTACGGCTCCTGTTGTGTCAATATTTGAAAACAAATTATCATCCGTTCTACGCATAAATATTTTGGGCTCAATAAATAAATCTTCGTTTCTTGGAGCTGCAAGCCAAGGTCCGTAGGAAATATATTCTTCACTATCTATGGTGGAATACCTACGGATGTTTGTACCGCGTATACAATTTTGCCAAGTATCATCTATCTTAAAATTACCGTTGAAAGGCTTGAGCTTAAGAGTTTCAGAGGTCTGAGCAGGGTTTCCTTTTCCTTTCTCATAGGGTTTTACGCCAGCCTTAACTGATATAATATCGGACATATTATCCGACCCTTCATAAATGTTATTAAGAAGCTCTTGAGCTTTCCGATCTAATTTATAGTTTATTATGGTTGTGCTGGTATCCATAATATCACTTAACATTTGTCTACTTTTTAAAGTTGATGGTTCATTGACACCTGAAAATTTAAATTTTCGATCAACCAATAAAACATCAAATTCAGTAGTGGATCCTGATTTTCTTAAAATTGTAGTTATTGGTTCTACGACTGCATCTGGAAATACATTATACGTCTCTAGAAGACTTTCGATAGTAGTATTTTCTATAAGATATTTTCTTAGAGGTTTTCCTCCTTCAACAACTAAAAAGGTATTTGGAGTTATAAATCCAAGTGACCCATCTTCTTTTAAAAGATCTATTGATTTTTCGAAGAAAAAGAAGTAGCTATCAAATCCTGAATAGGATTTATTAAAAACTTTTTTCAAGTATATTTTTTCTTCTCTATTAAGTCCAGCACCATAAGGCGGATTCCCAATCACAACATCAAAACCTCCACTTTCAAATACTTTCGCGAAAGCGGTCTCCCAGTGAAAGGCTTTATCTCCAGCAACACTCTTGCTATCTATCAAGCTGTTACCACATTTTATATTACTACTCAGGTCGTTTAATTTTCTACGTGGCTGTGCGGTGCGCAGCCATAGCGAGAGTTTTGCAATCTCCACAGACTCCTCGTTAAGATCTACACCGTAAATGTTGTTCTCCAGTATCGTGTTTTCTATATCTGGAAATTGTAAGCCACCACCCAAAATTTTAGTCTTCAGTTCGTCTATGTACTGGTGTTCTTTGATCAAAAAATCCAGCGCCTGATTTAAGAAAGCGCCAGAGCCACAGGCAGGGTCACAAATGGTTATCTGTAAGAGCCAGTCGCGATAGTCATCCAGAATGGTTACAAGTTTCTGTATGGTCTTATCGTTACGCTTATTTCTTCCTGTACCACGACCTTTAAAATATTCTTCTTCCAGGAAACCGAGTGTGGCCTTTTTCTCATCACACAGTTTGCCTACCGTGTTTTCTACTATGTATTTGGTAATGTATTTAGGTGTGTAAAAAACACCATCTTTCTTACGCTTGCTTTTTTGCTTGTCAAAGTCGCCACCTTCTATTTCGGCATTAATACTCTCAATCTCATTAAGCGAGTTTTCAAAAATATGCCCAAGAATATTAACATCTACCTGACTTTCAAAATCGTAAGTTGCCAGTTTCTTAGTGTGTTTATACAGCAGTTCATCTTCTATTAAAACACGATCTAGGATAGAATCTGGTTTAAATAGACCACCATTGTAGGCAAAGATCTCTTTATTTTCTGCATCACCCTTGCGACCTTTATCTAGGTAATTGAAATGCTTTTTAAACCGATCATACAACGGTTCATCTACATCTAGCTTGCGTATGGTGTCCCATTCGGCAAGACGTTTTAAAGTATAGTTAGGTTGCAATAGACCACGATCTTCGGCAAAGAAAATGAACAGAAACCGATCTATCAATTTCTGCGACTTTTTAAAGAGCGTGAGTTTTACGTTTTTCTCTAATCGCTCTAGGTCATTCTGGTGGTTTTCATCATCAGGAATACCAGTATCATTTTGTAACGCCACTTTTAAAACCTTACCGTTTTTCTTGACCAGATCACGGTACAGTTCGCGTTTAAAGAGTGAGTAATCCTTATAAAAATCTTTAGTAATTTGCTCTTCTACAATGAGCGAATCCTGCTTTATTTTGAGTGGTATTGCTTTGAGTAAGTTGTCTTTATGTAAGCATAAATAAAGCAGTGAAAAATCGGCCTCTGTAAGCAGGAAAAGGTCAAAGGCAAGGTGCTCCGTCGCATCATCTATATAGAGTCGCAACTTTTCAAAATTAGATGTAATCACAAAACGACATCCTTTGTGATTTACCTTATAATCAAAAGCCTGCTTACGTATGCTCTCCAGATCTTTAGTATTTGTTCCTTTAAGTTCTACCACGGCAACGGTAGCGCCATCATTTAAGATGGCACCATCTGCCTTGCGGTTGTTTTTTTCATTTTTATACTCTGTAGTAAGGTTGTATTTGGGACTAGGATTTATGGTATAATCCATTACGTTTACAAACAACTCGGTAAGAAATGTCGCCTGAAATTGCTCCTCGTTGCTCGTGCGTATATTCTCCTGTATTTCAGGATTTAAAAAGTACTTGGCATACTTGCGATAGGCTTTGGATACTATGTTTGCGTCTTGTTGAGTAAGATATTTTTTAAGTACAGATGTCTGGAATAATGCCATTTATTGCTTTACAAAGTTGTTCAGCTCCTAAAATTAACAAACTTTACAGGCTATTCACATTTATTTACGATTTTGTTTTCAGTACGCTTTCGCGAAAGCGTACTATCGTAATTATCTCGACCAGTTTATTAGCTCTTCAATTCGTCACAGGTTTTTTTCAAAACATCCAAAAGTTCCCTCCACAAAAATATCCTGAGTTTATCTAAACTTTCATCTGTTTCTAGCAACTTATCAATCTCGTTCATCAAATCATTAAGGCAATTAAAATCATCTGGATAAAATTGCTTAAGACTCGCGTGTTTGTACCTAGTAGACATTGCTTTATTGAAATCTGCTAATGTTTCATTGCTAGTTCCATTTAATCTTTCAAACAGCTCTTTACCATCAATATATTTTAGAAATTCTTTTGAAAATCGTGAACTTTCAAAAAGTTGCGCAAGGTCTTTGATATTATTACTACTTAACAATTCTAGAAGAACGTTACTTTCAGTAGCTTCATACTCTTCTTTAATCTGTGAATGTTGAGCCATTATAGCATCTCGAACGACCTGCATTTTAGGATCGTTTACGGTAAAGTGTGCAATGTTTTCATAAACGCGGTGATTAATCTCTTTCCTCTTTGCTGCAATATCTAATCCAGCAAGTAGCTTTGAGTTGACATCTGCTTCCGTTAGATCTACTAAAGCATTATCACTGAAGTAATGATAAAAATTGGATAATCTGTCGTAATCATAAATAGAATAGACACCATCTTCTGCAAAGCTCATAACCTCGGTTTTTAAGCTGTCAAAATCGTCACTCGATAATGACCTAAAATCATAAGAGCATAATTGTACTAATTTTTGTTCTTCAATTTTTCCTTGTTCAGGTTTTCTATCTTCTAGCTCTTCCGCAAACTTATCTACATCAAGGTAACCTGATATAATGTATGCGAATATGGACTGAAAATATTGGAACTCTTCGACTCTGCTATCTACATATTTTAAATAGAATTTTTGGGCATAAGTTGGTTCTGGAGCTGTTTCTTCTGTGTCAGGAATATTTAGAAGGGAATTTATTGAGCTTTCAGAACCCATATTTTGATACCAAAAATATGTGACATTTTCTAAGTCTTTAGAGTCTTTGTCAGTAGTAAGAGCACCACTTTTAAACTCAATTGAAATTAGCGCAGCAAATAAAATTGATTCTTTCTGGTATTGCAAATCTACACCTTCCAGTTGTGTAAAAATCTTTTCCAAACTGTCAAGGAAAAAGGAGATTACACGAAGATTGTGTTCTTCATATTCAAAGAATATACTTAAAATATACTCTTTGTGCACTTGTAGAAAGTCGTAATATGCAGTATTATTCTTATGCTTGTCTAATAATGCCGGAATAACTTTTTCTAGCTCAGGTTCGTAGTTCAGAACCCTTCCGATGACTTTTTCTTTAATATTTACATAATCAGTAACACCATTTGTTTCTATTGGAATGATCTTATTTTCATCTGCAAGTATCAGACATTTTAAATTTCTATGCTCTACAAAATCATTAATGAAACCCAGCACTTCCTTAATAGGGATTTGACATCTTTCTAAATCGTCAAAACAAATAACCTTATCTGAAAATGTAAATCCATCCAAGCTTACGCCGCTCAAAATACTTGAAAAATCTAACCTCATAAAGGCCTTGGAAAATCTATTACCAACATTACCAATAAGTGTTAATGCATTTTTCAATGTCTTGTTTTCTGTCTTACTTATTAATGGCAAAAACTTAATCATTAGTTGCTGTTGCAACTGCTCAATAGATTTTAGACCATTTAAGGAAATGTAGATAGGTTTTAAAGAGATGTTACTAACTAATTTTTCTATTTCTGACTTCCAGAAAAAAGTTTTTCCGCTTCCCCAGGTTCCATTAATGAGAATAGCATACTGTGTTTTTTCTTTATTTAAATATTCAGTTACAATGTCTTTAATATGATCGGTTTGCATAGTTGGTATTTTTTTATGTTTGAAGTCAAATATGTTGCCAATCTTAAAATACTGACAACATAAAGAGCTAATAAATTTTCTGCTAACATTCTGTCACACAATTAACAATCTTCTGAAAACTCTCTTTTAGTAGTTTGCCCTGTGAACCAAAGCACGGTAGGATGAAAAAAGAACAGCCCGATTATAGTGACTTACAGCAGAGTGTTGATATGCTCATAGGCAAGTTTGGTCTTGTAAAAACCATTGAAGTCATAAACAATCTTTCGGGCAACACCCAGTTACAGTCCAGCGATACACAGAAAGTGAAACTGCTTTTAGTGTACATCGTCTCACAAAGTATCCAGATTTTCAATCTTCAGGAAACAGATTTTTATACTAGTACCATTCAGGAATATCGCGATGCACGGATGGCCTGCTATTTTCTGCTCAAAAAATATACAGATACGAGCTATGCAAAGATTGGCGAGAACTTCCAGCAGTCTAAGCGTGCCGTGATGTACAACTACCATAAATGCGATGAGATTCTTTCCATACCTAGTTTTTACAAACCCTTTGTAGCCAAGTTCAAAATACTGGAAAACAACGTGGTCAACTTTATCGCAAAACTCAATTAAGAATATGAAAGAAGAAATAGCTCAAGAAGTAAAAGACGTCCTGACCACAGCACCAGAAGAAATCACGTTTGAAAATATTCAGGGCGAAGAAAGCAGTCCGCTTAATCAGCCAGTAATTGAAAAAGATATCGGTGGCGAGCGACCAGTCGATAATGACCCAGATAAACAAAAGAGTTGGAACGTTTGGAAACCAGACAGACCACATCAAATGCCGGAAGAACCAGTTGCGACGAATACTGAGCAACCAGAATTCCGTAAAACAGTAGAAGAAAATGTTGAGCAAGAAAAGCGTGATCAGCCACTAGACGCACCAGAGCAAGAAATAAATGGTGGCGGTTATGAGGACGACGATGAGCCACAACCTACTGATGAGGATTTTGAATTACCTCTGAGCCAAGCCAACCAAGCTGCTGATGCGCTCCTAGGTATGACCAACAATGTACTGGAAGTTGGCGGTGGTTATTTTGTAAAGATCAGCAAGCATAAGGAATTCTATGAGTTTGATGAGATCATTACCGTTATTGATCAGCAGAATGACAAGAACGTAGCTCGTGTAAAGCTGGATAAGGAAGATAAGGCACTACTACGTCCTTTACTCGCCCAGATTCTTCGGAAAAAAGCCAAAAAGCTCACACCAGAGCAACAGCTTATGGGCGCAGTACTTTCTATTTTGATGAAAAAGGCACAAGTAGTTATGGAAGTGCGTGCAGAAAACAACATTCTCGAAGAGCGTATTCTCGATATTATTCGTGATGAAAAAGCTTCAGCTGCTGAAGAAGTAAACGATGAAGTTGAAGAAGATTATGAGAATGAAGATTTTCAGGAAGAATTAGATTTTGATGATGAAGAGATTAAAACTGATGAAGCTTTCGCGAAAGCGAAAATAGAAGAACCACAGACAACGGAAGCAGTAGATTTTGAAGAAGTAGATGAAGATATTCCTGAAGCAACGATTTTAGAAGTTGCTCAAGACGAACCTAAAACTGAGTAGCTATGTCAGGAACTTCTAATCGTGGTAGAAAACCCATCAGTTATCTAAAAGAAGATCTGGAGCGCCAGCCAATGATCTTACTTGTTTGTGGCGAGACTGGTGTTGGGAAAACCTATCGAAACAAGCAAGAAATCAAGCGCTATATGATGGATCATCTTGCGGTAGGAAAGAAAGGTCGTAAAGTATTGGCTTTTGACACCAACGATGATGATTACCCACAATTCCGCACCGTGAGTCCTAATCATTTAAAAGCGCTAACAAAAGTCTCTTCACGCAGAATCAGACCCTTTAATCCAGACGGCTCGCCTATGGATAATGACGAGAAAAAGGAAGTGATTACTAAAATAATGAAGCACTTCAAAAATGGACTTGTTGTACTGGACGACATTGACCATTATATGACTGGCGCCAAAGGTCAGTCTATGATAGGTGCACTCTGTACTGTACGTCACAAAGGAATTGATATCGTACTTACACACCAATCCGTAGCAAAAATAACAACATCAGAATGGCAAAACTGTACTTGGTTACGCTTACACCATCAAGTAGATGATGTGACAAGATATCGAGAACGTATCCCAAAATATCAAATGGTGCGCATAGGTCAGCTCATTGTAGATGAGCAATATGAGTTGTGTTCTAATGCTTTTGCGATGGGAAAGATCACAGAGCTAGAATACAAGATTCAGAAAAGTTTCTTTGTTTATATCAATATGCGTGAGCAGCGCATACGTGGTTGTAGCCGTGCTGCTTTTATCAGAGCTTGTAAAAAGTTCATCGACCAGGAAGAATCACGTAAAGTCAAGATGCTTCTCAATGAGCAAGATTTTGATGGTAATAATATCTACAAAACAAAGAACGATGCCATTGTAAAGTTGATTTCTGATAAGTTGCGGTATCACGAGGATGGGATGCTTGGGCCTATGTGATTTTAATTAATCTTTTCAAAGTATTTTTTGAAAACAAAACCAGATTTAGGTTCACCAGTTTCTTTATCAATATAATAGATTAATAAGTACTTATGTCGAGTTTCGATAACGCTTATCAACTGCCCTTTTTTAACGATACCTTTTATTGCAGCTCTTTTCTTATTATTAACTCTAAGATTTACGTTAGTAGTAGCGAGCCTTTGTTTAGTGATTTGACTTAGAATGCTATCTAACTTTGTGTTAGTTTGCTCTTGATGAGATTTGAATTTATTGTCTATAATTTCAGAGAGCTCTTTATTTGTCATTTTATGGGAATCGCTGTGCAATGAGAAAATCATTACTGTAAATGAAATAATTTGCATTAATTGAAAAATAAATGCTTTAGCTTTTTCTGATTTGGACTTTGAACTTATCAGCTGCAATTCATCAAACAACTGTATCTGAAATTTTTCAAAACTTTCCTGAGTCACATACTTATCTGTGGAAGATTGTAGAGATTCTGCTTGAGTCACTATTGCTTCTGTAGCTTCTTCAACAAGAACATATTCTTCTTCAGCTACATCGAGATCATCAAATGAAATATTCTTCAAAAAATCTGTAGAAATTCCTCTCAGCGCAACTTCCATAGCGTTTAAGGGCTTCACGTAATTTTCAGCATACATTGAAGATAAGGATGACAAGCGCTGATTGAGCAAGGCGTGATTGGTTATGATGCCATCCATCTGGTTCTTCAGAGGATTATCTTTATACCAATCTAGTAATGGTGCTATTCCAGATGCTATTTGAGCTACAGAATTCAGAGATTCATATCCAGGATGTTGGTGCATTGATTTAAGAATATCTAATGCTCCACCAAATGCCGCGATATTCGTAGGATACTGAATGCGTTTAGTCATATCATTTACCCAATCTAATTTTGCAATACTACCCATCGCTGCTTCTATAGCTTTTTGGCTTGCATTTATATTTTTGAATTGATCTAATGGGTTCATATAGATATTAAGTTAATAGATAAAGAATATTGAGTTTATTTTTACTTATGACATTTCCCATTTAATTTCTCCAACACGATTCTTAATGGCGTTAAGAGATTTCAAGACATCTCCTTCATCAGGCAATTCACCTGTAAGTAACTCTTTAAACGAGCTATTATATGTAGATTTTATTTTATTCCAAACACCATCAAGGTCATTAAATATTAGAGCCTCAATAGGATGCTGTGATAACCATTCCTTGTCATTTGGTATTGCCTTATCATCATCTTTACCTACTTGATTCAGTATTTTTGAGAACTCTTCGCTAGATAAAAAGTCTTGTATCTGTTCTAACTTTAATAGTTGGTGTAAATCATAAGTGTGTCTTACTTTATCAGCTAAATCCTTGATAGGGTTTTCAGTATATGAAAACCGTACCAGACTTATGACTTTCTCACAAAAGGTGCGTTCTATATCGAGCACAATGACCTTAAAGGGTTCAAGCTCATATTTGGTTATGAGGTCTACATTTCCTGTACTGGCAATTAAACCAGTTATCATTGAGTGAATCTCAATGGTGCTGCTAGGATGTGGACTTCCATAACTTGATACTTCTACAACAATCTCATCACGTACGTGACCAAAGGCTCCATCCATTCCGTTTTTATCATAGCTGTACACCAGCTTTCTGATCTTCCCTTTTTTGTTCTCAACCAAGTGACCAGGAACATTTACGAGAGGTTCTTTCACAGCTTCAGTAACTAATTTAAGTTTCTTTTTTATGGCGTTACTTCCATCACTTTCTTCGGTAATGATAACGAGGTCTATGTCTTCAGAAAAGCGCTCAATAATTTTATGACATTTTGATAAAGAGGTCCCACCTTTAAATACTGCAATATCTTTAGAAGTAGGATCATTGAATATCTGCTTGAGCGCAAATGTTACCCAATAATCTTTTTCTATAAAAATTTCGGCAATGCCATAGTGGTCTGCGGCCGCTCGTATGGCATTTCTAAATGGCTCTTTATATTCGTGTAATTTCATTAAGCGATGTTCCAGTTGTTGATTGTTGGTAATAAATCTTTGCTTATTCCAAAGGTGTAGGTACTTAGTGCATTTATGTTATCACGTAGCGCACGACTTTGTTTTTCTAATCCCATAAACTCATAAATAGCGCCTATTAACGCGGCGACTTTAGGTGGGTACGCTTTCGCGAAAGCGGTAAAACGCTCCAGATCTTTTCCTGAAAACTGAGCAATTTTGTTTTTTAAGAAAGTGAGTATTTGAGACCTATCAGCATCTGGAATAGTTTTAAAATCCTTGGCAACATCTAACACTTGTAATAAAGGTATATTTTTTTTGGACACTTTTACATAGCTTTTGGCAGGGCGCACAATTGTATTGCCCACTTTACCACGTACTTGTTTTGAATCGCTTGCGACACGTATGATGCTCGGTACCTGTGTGGTTAATCTTAGTTGATTGTACAGACTCACACCGGTAACATAAGCGACTTGTTTGTTTCCTTCAAAAAGATATATTTTTAAGAGCTCAGTATCTCTTGGTCTCAATTCACCAAAATCCGTTTGCTTAGGTCTATAATAAACACCTTTTCTAAATCTTTTAATAGTACCAGCAGTTACTAATCTACTTAGAGACTTAGATGCAGCAGTAAACTCACCTTCAGGTATAGCAAGATCATCATATGTAAATGCATCTCCTGCATCTATATGAGCTATCTTATCTTTTATGTATGCTGTTATATTCATAGTTTAAGCATTACAAAGATAGTTTAATTCTTTATAATGTCAAGTTTTTACATCTATTTACTTGACATATATAGCAATATCTATTCCTTTATCAGTTTCTTTATTTATAGCTCGTTCTATAGCTCCAGCATCTCTATCTCCGTCCCAAAGTCCCAAACCCTACCACTGTAAACCTTCTTCTTCCCTTCATCTTTGTGCTCACAAGGTTTAGAGACCTGCCCATTATTACAAACAGTTTTACAAAAACAACCCAAAATGGCACAGAAAAATGACATCGCCTGGCAACCTATAATGTATTGCGTAGGAGCAGGAATCGCCGGCATCGCAATAGGAACCTTACTGGTAGCACCTATGGTTCAAAAGATGAAGGCAAAAAAGCTCGCAGAAAAAAACAAGAAGACTGCGGCTGTCCCTACCAAAAAGGCATAGCATTTAGAGATGCGCCATAAGGGACAACATATTCTTGAGATGAAAAACTCCATTGTTTCAATGGACAAATCCCAGACTAATGAAAGATTATAACGACGAGTTAATGCGCTACGAAGAAGACGCAGAAAACCAATACGACGATTACGACCACGAAGAAGACTACGATGACTATGACGATGAGGACGACTTCGATACAGGCTTTGAAGGCCTAGAAGATGGTTATGATGATGAGTTTGAAGACGAGTACGACGACTATGACGATTATGCAGATGAAGTTGAGTACGAAGATGATTATGACGATTACACCGCAGCCACAGTAGGCAAGATTGATCCTAACGACCGTACCCTAACGGTAGTGATCACAAACAAATCTGGCGCAGCGGCAGAGGCAAATGTTTTTGGCGGTAACCGTGAGGCAGCACAGCCTAATGGTGTGACCGTAGAGATAGAAGAATCCAGTCACAAGGAAGTACGTGAAGAGAGTAAGGCAAACCCTTTTAAAATATCGGGAATGAAGTACTCTGTGAGCAATCCGCTACAGTTTGATAATGTACTGCGCGTGGAGCGTAGAACAGCTTCAGGTTCAAAAACGACCAGAGTGTATCAACCGCGTAATGCGACTTCGCCACAAAACTTTACCCAAACGCTCATTGACGATGACAACTTCGAGATGGACGTGACGGGACAGGATTCCCTACAGATTATGGTAGAGGATGGCGTTACAGCCGTATTCACATTTACCATTAAAGCAAGAGCAAATCTGGGCAACTTGCTTAAAGGTCAGAACGTTGCAGAACTCTCTCGTGCACCACGTACGACTGGACTTCCACAACTGGACCTGATACGCAGTCGTAGAAAACCCAGACCATTAGGGCGTCCCAGACGTAGAGTGAGACGTTCTCGCAGGAGACCTGTAAGCCGTCGTCGATATGTCAGAAAACCGGTGGCGAGACGGTCTAAGTCACGCCTTGTAAGACGTAAGAGACGATAGTTGGAGCTCCGACTTGAGTCTTGACTCTTTCCCTAATTGAGACAGCCAGAGTCACGGTTTCCCCCAAACCTAGCTCTGGCTGTTCTTTTTTAACGACACCCTATGAAACGCAACAATAACCCCAAAAATCTCGCACAGAACAGGATAGACTATATCGTCTTTCATAACACAGATGCCGCAAATGACATCTTGTTTGATTACGGTTTTGAAAAAATTGATAACCAGCAACATCTGTCCCAGGCGGTCAAAGAACTTGTAAAGAACAAAGGGAGAAAGGTCATCAAGGATCTTTTAGAAATTCATCCAGACAAGGCAGCGATACTTCAGGTAAATACTGTTGAAAATTCCAAATGTGCTGCCTGTGGTGAAAACGCTGTAGTTCATACTGAGCGTAGCCGAAGTACGAAAGCGGAAAACTATTGTAAATCCTGCGGTCATTCCAACTATGCAGGTTCTGGAGATGAAGACAGTTTTCTGGATCAGTTCAATTCCTATGATGATAAAGCCCTAGAGAAGTATTATCAGGACATCGTAAAGCGATCCAATGAAGATCTGGAAGACAAAAACCTAGCACAGGAAGTTCAAATGGTCTGGAACGAACTGCGCAAACGCAAGGAAAGCAAACCAGAATCCAAACCAGAAGTAGCTGCCGAGAAACCCAAAGGCATCCATATCACAAAAGATGAGATGTTGCTTTTTGGCGTCGTATTTATCGCAGGTGTTCTGGTAGGTGCGAGCATAAAATTTGACTTAAAAAATGGCAAATAAAACCAAACAATTGAAATACAATCAGGCGATAGATGATATCTCATACCTGATCCTGCACTATCCCTTAGAACTGCAACAGCTCTTGCGTGTCTATGGGATCACTTTCCGTGACAGGCCATCACACAAGGCACTCATTAATGAGACTGTAGAACTGATGAAGGATGATAATTCCGCTTTCGCGAAAGCGCTTGCAGAACTCATATCCAGACTTGCAGGTCGCGAGGACGAGTTTTGGGGAGCCGTGGCCAAAGGTGCCGTGGGAATCCTGGGCGGTCTCTTCAAAAAGAAAAAACGCCGTAGTTCTGGTGGCAATACTAATGCAGCAGCCGCAGCGGCAGCTCAGGCAGCTGCGGCCAAAAGAGATATGGAGCGCCGTATGCAACAGATGCGTGAAGAACAACGCCGCCGTGATGAAGAGCGACGACAGGCAGAAGAACGCCGTCGAGAAGAACAAAAACGCAAGGAAGCCGAAGCAAAAAAGAAAACCAATATGATGCTGATGATAGGCGGCGGTGTGGTGGTTCTGGGCATAGGTGCAGCGATATTAATGAAGTCCAAACAGCCACCGATGCCGTATGGCGGTCAACGTGCGCAAATGCCACAACAGCTATGACAAACACATTCGGATTAACAGATTATGACGTGTACGACGATGGAGATTACGACAACTTTAGACGTGGTCGCAGGAAAATACGTAGACAGCGCAGAAAGGCAAGAAGAATCGCAAGACGTGCCCCAAATAGACGTATCAAAATCGCACCTAGACGGAAAATCTTGCGACGACCACCTATTGTAAAAGGAAGACCAAGACCTATTAGGAAAAAGAAAGTAGTTCGTAAAAAGCTGCCATCTAAAGTCCCAGTAAGCATCTTAATTCCCAAAGGAACACCTATAAAAACCAAGCTACCTAGCAAACCTATATTCAAGCCCACCTTGATAAAAAAGGGCAAGCCTATCAGTAAAGATCAAAAGGTTACAAAAGCGCAAATAGCAAGCCTTCAAGTTCCTGCAACAGTGGAGAAAGCAGCAGCAGAAAAGGCAATGAAGTCGGACGGTAAAACAGCGAAGGTGGTTAAGATCATTGCTATCGTCGGAGTTACTGGCGCTGTAGGTTTTGGCATCTATAAATACATTCAAATCAAAAAGAAAAGCAATGGACATACTGGCGCAAATAAAGGAAAGTGAAGTATCTGACGATGGAAGTTTCCAGGAAGGATTTCTGTATGGGTCTGTCAAGAATATAGGAGAAAAAACGGCTCAAGTAAATGGCGTTTCCCTTCTTCCAGGCGAAGCCAAAAGCTATCCATTTGTAGGTAAAGGTTACCACAAAATAAACTACGAACCCAACGGAAGCACCTTGCGTGTTCTGGAAGTACTATAACGTATGATTACAGGAGAAACAGAATACATTCTAGACGATAATTATGACGATTTCTTTGGCAACAAAAAGAAACGTCGTGCGCGTCGTGCCAAACGAAAAGCGCGAAGAGCGGCAAGACGCAGCGCACCGAAGCGCATTGCACGACGCGCTAAAAGCAAAGCCTTCTTTTCTAAACTGGGTAACGCCGTTCAGGATATGGGCGGAGCAACGGCTATAGGTGCTGCTATCGATACGATTACAAAACCAACATCTCCCACAGGATTTGGCGGTGCTAATGAACCTGCATCAGATTTTGATTTTTCAATCGGTACGGCAGATGTTCCTGAAGAAGAAAAGAAAGGTATTCCCACCATAGTTTTTGTTCTAGGTGGCGTGGTCGTAGTTGGCGTTGTGGGATTAGTGGTTATTAAGAATAGAAAGAACAAGCAACTGTATAGCCAATGATTATCCCGATTCCATCAAATAAAGAGCGTTTCAAAATACGACTGGGTATCAAGTCCAAAATGCCAGTGCAGTTGGGCATACGCGTGTACGATCCGCGATATCCTAATACGTATTATTTCAGGAGAAAAGCGCAGTTCTATGAAGGCGATGAGAAACGAGAATTTGTGATCTCGCTTCCCGTAACGCCAGAAGTACTGGAAATGGAGCTGTTTGACAAAGTTTCTGGAGAAGACTATCAGTTTGATATGAGCTACTTCAAGGTAGAAAAAATGAAACCTGCCGAAGTCTGGGCAACTACCGAGCAACATCGCTTTATGGATTTTGCCATAGACTTTGCCCAAAAAGCGGGACACACGCCTACAGGCTTTTACGATTCCAAAAACCACGAGTTTCTATTTCAATACTTACCTACGATAACAGATGCTTTTGGAAAGGAATTAATCACACCGGCGCGCACACATCGCAAGATGCCACGTGTACAGATCTCACAGCGCTTATTCATTGGCTATACCATTCCTATCCGCGTGGCAATTCTTGCCCACGAAGGATGCCATTGGTTCCTTAATACTAGAAGTCAAAAAACAGCAGATCTCTGTGGCATTAAGAAATATCTGGACTACGGTTTCCCGACGATTGAAGCCATTTATGCCGTGACCAAGGTTTTTGGCAATAATCCACATCACGTGGGCGCATCACAGGTACAGCGCACCAAGGACGTGGTTGCCTTCATAGAAAATTATAGAGCAAATGCATAAACTATTTCTTATCACAATGGCAGTATTTACAATGGGCGCAACGATAAAATTAACGTCCAAAAACACAGAAACTTTCGCCTGTGAAAGTTGCGAAGATCCTGCGGTTATTAAAAGGACAATCCATTCTAACGAAGATGCTTATATGAAAGATAATTCTGCAAAATACACAACCGATTTAAAAAAATGGGGTACACGATCTGGCGTGATGCACGTTGCTTTTCCAGAAACAAGAAAGAGAAATTGCGACCCTTCAAGAGATGCTGTTTTCTATGCGACCGATGAAGGTGTTATGGAAATTTCTGATTGTGGTTCTGGTAGAAGTCCGCTTTCGCGAAAGCGTAATCTCATAAAAGACCAAAAACAAAAGGAAGGTTTTAAACAGTATCAAAAATACCTGCACGATGAGTTTGATGTAATGCAGGTAACTGTCAAAAATCACACGCCAGACACCAGAAATGTTTGTCTTTGGGGTGGTAATAGCGATAAGCCTATCACAGACCCTTTATTTATTGAGAACGCCGAAAAAATAGATGTTTTGGTAGGTACGCATCCACAGCAAGTAGTGCTTAACCCTGCAAATGATTTATTGTATGTGGCCAATCAGCTTTCGGATTCTGTTTCGGTAGTTGCTCGTGATGGGACTGTAATTGCTACAATTCCATTGACGGAGAATGCGATGCCTGGAACGGTTTCGCCAGTAGCGCTGGCCATAAATACAAATTCTGGCTATTTCTACGGAATGGTGTATGTCATAGGTTCAGTAAATAATATGATGTATCACATCGGTTTAAATCACAAAGTGGTAGATGCTAATAGGACTGGAAAACGACCTACGGAAATACGCTTTGATAACGAGACAAATGAACTTATAATCAAAAACATAGTTTCTAAAAGTACGACGCGCATCAATGCCGAAACGCAGGCCCAAACGGAAACACCTTGGGATATACAAGACCAGTTTCGATTGGTGGATAGTGAATCAACATCTAAAATTGCTAAAGTCACTACACAACTCAATCTTTTGAGCATTTTTAATTCTTCCAAAAGTCCAACGGTAACCATCAATGATGAATATCACGAAGAGCGCGAAGATTTTAAGTTTAGTCCAGGAATGTTGAAGCACCTTAAAATCGTCGCCTCTGGAGAACGTTGTGTAAATGCCTTGCAACTGCTACAAAAGAGCATTGCAGGAAAAGAGATCTGCAAAACACTTTCGCTTGGTAATTACCAAAGTCCGCAGAGTTTTCAGAATGTATCAGAAGTTTTTGGTGTCGATGGTGTGATGCTCGATGGCCAGAACAGTTGGTGCTTTAAGATTGGTGGTTTGCAGACCATCACATTCATTTTGTATTACAAAAAGCTGGAAATGTACAATCTACTTCCAGAAAAGGCGTCGCTTGCCTATGGCGTGCAAATGAGTAAAGGCGTTCCCAAACGAGTTCCTAAGAATCCCTTCAAATCCATTTTATGAAGTCAATCATCAACACGGCTTTGAGCCAATATGGAGTTACGGAATTGGTAGGTCAACAGCATAATCCTGTAATACTAGATTATTTTGAAAAGATAGGTCATACTTGGGTCACTACCGATGAAACCGCTTGGTGCTCTGCTTTCACAAACTGGGTTGCCCTAGAATGTGGAAAGGAAATGAGCAATCAACTCACAGCACGCTCTTGGCTGAGAGTGGGAACAGAAACAAAGCAACCAGCTATTGGCGACATAGTAGTCTTCTGGCGTAGCAAGAAAAACAGCTGGAAAGGTCACGTGGCATTCTTCATCGGCTATTCTGAAGACAAGAAATACATCTACTGTCTGGGTGGCAACCAGAACAATCAAGTAAATATCAAGGCATATCCAGTTTACCGATTACTCGGCTTTAGAAAACTCAATAATTCCATCACTCAAAATTCAACAAAATGAAAGACGTAGATTTTTTAGTCATACACAGTACCGATACCAGCGAAGCCTTAGATCTTGATGCAAGAACGATCATCGAAAAACACACCAACGACAAACGCAATGGTGGTTTTGGTTGGAACCGTCCTGGATTTGATTATCTCGTATTGCAGGATGGCACTTTGGAAACCATTATCCCTGAAAACAGCCCGACCGAAGTAGATCTTTGGGGCATCTCACAAGGCAGATATGGTATTACTGGCAATGTAAAAAACCTTGCGTACGTAGGTGGCAGAACACTTAAAGAAGCGTGGTGGAAAGACACACGTACCGAAGAACAAACCGCCACACTAGAAGCCGTGATTCGATTTTATACTATTAGGTTTCCAGAAATCATCATTGTGGGTTTTAATGAGATCGCCACAAAACAGGATAGTGATAAACCTGGTTTTAGTGTCAAGAAATGGCTGGAAGAACTGGAGATTCCCAAGTGTAATATTTATCAAGGATTTTGATATGAGAACCATCATCACATTGGGCATAGGATTCTGGATGGGACGACAGCTATACATCAATCACGATAAGCGAGTTGCGAGAGCCAGAGAAGCAAAACTAAAGCAACGCCTAATAGCTTTTCTTAAAGAGAAAGATCCCAATCAAACCCAAATTGAAAAACAAGCCAATCAACTTTTAGGCAATTAAATGGCACAGCAAGTAACTATAAAGAACACATCCTTTCTCATTCCAGAAGCCGACGACCCTTGCGACTTCTGGACGAGCTATTATGCCAAATTAAAAAAAGAAGTGGGACAGGATAACGCAAAAATGCTGTGGCTGGTCACTTGGAAAACCAATGGGTCTGCGATATGCACCACAAGTCCATCATTTAACAAATGGTTACTCAAGAACGAGCTGGATGTTAGCAATATGGCAACCAGAACTATTGCAGATATTTCGGAAATAGGCGGTAATATTTTTGGTTTGGGCAAGAGCCTTACGAAGATCTTAGCTATCGGAGTTCCGGTAATTCTCACGATCACACTCATTCTTATTGTGGTGGTTTTACGCAACTCTGCAAAAGATGCAGACATTACAGACCTGGCGATGCTCACGCCAGCAGGACGTGCTACTAAATTATTAGGCAAATGAACAGACAGCTCATCTATAAAGTAAGTGGCGGTGCTGTGGGAATTCTCATTGTTGGAAGCTCATTTCTATCTATACGCCAGCGTAAACGCGATAAAAAAACAAGCGAACTATTGACGCATATAAAGAAACAACTGGCAACCACGGCAAATAATCTCGATGCGGAAAATGCCTTTGACATTTACTATCTCACAAAAGTTTTGCAGAATGTAAATGGTCAAGTGATCGCAATGAGTGAGAGCAGCGCAACCAGTTTTGCAAAGCAGATCCATAAGTCTTGGGGCGCGTGGTATGAAGGTGGAGATGATGAAGATGCGGTGTATGCCGTGTTTAGAAAATTAAAGGATAAAGTCCAGGTCTCGCAAGTGGCTAAGGCGTATCAAAGCACTTACAACAAGAACTTGATCGATACCATTAAGAATCGACTTTCGGAGGATGAAATCAAGATCATTCTGAGCATCATAGGACAAATACCCAACTATAGAACAGCTTAAAAAAGAGAGAATGAAAATAACAAAAACAGGATGGTGGATGATAGGTGGCGCTACAATGGCGGCAGTTACAGTAGGTGTGTTTGTTACGCTTTCGCGAAAGCGTAAAAAGGAAAAACAACAAGCCCAACAGGTCATCGGCAAAGATATAGGATCTGGAATCCAAGTGTCCACAGGAAATCAAGGCACGATTAAACGAGAACCCAACTGGGACAAGCCTTTTGATATGAATTATCTGACCAATGTGCAGCAATGGATCGCACCACGAAAGATTAAAATACTCGATGATGCTACAGCCAGAAATTTGGCAAAAAAGCTCAAGAATGCCAAAGGCACTTTTAACGATGATGAAGATGCAGTCAAGGACGTTTTTGCGAAACGCTTACGAGATAAAACCCAAGTAGCAAGTCTCTCAAAATCGTACTGGCAACTGTACAAGCAGGATTTGTGGAAACACTTGTCCAGCTTTTTAAGTGCATCGGAGATGAAACAATACGTGCATAATCCTGTGCGCCAATTACCTAATTATCAAACCCAATAACTATGAAGAAAATCGTAACCAAACCTAAGAAAACCTTTTTTGAACAAAACAAAGATCTCATTGTTGTGGGTAGTGTGATCGTTGTACTCGCAGGTGGCGCAGTTGCCTATATGTACTACAAGAAAAAGAAGGATCAAAAAGAAGTCGACCTGGCTCAAAACCAGGAGAACACACCACAGATAATTCCTATAAACACGACCATTCCTGTTTCAAGTAGTTCAGGATCATCGTCCAGCTCTTCATCTACACCACGCATTAAATACGTGAAGACTGGCTATCCGCTAAAATATAGAACACGTCATCAAGATGTAAAAATTTTACAGGCCTATCTAAAGATTTACAAAGAGAATCTAGGTAAGTCTGGTTCAAAGCGTGATGGAGTTGATGGCGTTTTTGGACCGCTCACGTTAAAGGCTGCCAAAAAGCGATTGGGCAAAGCTGAATTTACAGAAAAGGACATCGCAGGAATGCGGAAAGCGCTAAAAATGGTAGGGAAATGAAACGAGAAAACATCGTAAAAGTAGTTTGTATTACTGGCGGTTTACTCGGTGTCGGGATCATTGCCCATCAATTGCTGAAAAGCAAAAGAGAAGATACTGAAGAGCAAAAGCAAGCTGTAGCGGCGGTCTTGAAAAAGGAGATTTTAAGACCAAAACAGAAAGACTTTAAACCTTCAATGCAAGTGGTCAAGTCAAAACCACCTGCACCTGAAGAAAAGTCCAGCGCACCAAAACCCAAAACAGTACCTAAAAAACCTGTCGCTGATGAATTCCCTTTGCAACTGGGAAGCAAGGGAAAAAATGTGGAACGTTTGCAAGTGTATTTGCTAAGAAATTACGGTTGGGCTGGAATCGTGACTGGCGTTTTTGACGAAAAAGTACAAGAGCGTGTAGAGAAATATCTAAAAGTTGAGACGGTAACAGAATCACTATTCAATGCCTTAGAAATGAACGAATCCATTAAAAACCAATCCAACTAATTATGGGTAAAAGCATTAAAGATATCGTGTCAAGCCTTGTAGATGATGACGGCATTAAAACCGAAGTCACGCTCACAATGACTAACCAGACGCTTACAAAGATCATCATCGCTCTATTGGCATCTGGAGCAACGATTGTTCTGGTTGCACATTTGACCAAAAATATGTTCCCAAATCATCAAATATCCCTGCTTACCGCAGACATCAAAATCATAAAAGAAACCCTTAAAAATCAATTGAAATGACAGACATCCTAAAACACTTAGTTCACTACTTATCTAGCCTAGATTGGGCATATATTTTTACGTTCATCATTATTGCCTTCGGTCTTAATCAAAAACCAGTCACAGATTGGTTAGCAGATTTTACTGGCATAAAGATCAAGACACGCTATCGCGTGCTTATCGTAGGAATTCTTTACGGTATCATCGTCTATTTTATAAGAGATACGATGCTGCACAAGATAGAAATGCTGTTGCAGTCATTTGTGTTTGCGCTCGTCTTCCACAAGCTGATTTTAGAAAGTGTGTTGAACAGACTTTTTAAACCTGAAAACGAAGATAAACGTGAATAAGTGGAAAGTCATTTTCGCCATTTTCTTTTTTGCGGTGGTCGTCCTTGTGCTTACGCAGATCATCATTCCACAAGAGAATGGATATGAGCTAAGAACGCCTAGCGACTGGAAAGAACAAAATCAAAATCTGCTTATAAAAAATCAATCGCTAGACCTGGAGATTGAAGATCTGGAAAAGCAGGTGGATAGCCTTACGGCTTTGGTAAGTAAGAATACCGTCACAATCGGCCATCTAAAAACGAGTCTCAATGAAAAAATTACTACTATTTCTAGTTATAGCGATGCAGAGCTATTGCTGTATTTCTCAAGATTTAAAACCGATAGTACAGCTTATAAAAAATGAGAAATACTTCTGTTTTAACTTGGAACAGTCTCGTGAGATTGCATTGCGATTAGAGCGTGGCAGGTATCAGGATTCCATCGTGAGACGATTGGATTTTTCGATTAGGCTCAAGGACAGTTTACTCGTAAAGAAAGACTCTGTGGTCTCGAGATTGAGATTGCAAAATTTCAATCTGACAGCAGTTTCCGAGAATAGCAATGAGCAAATTCTGTATTTAGAAAACCAACTAAAATTTAAAAATCAAAAACTGAAACAAGGCAAGTTGCACAAGATCCTTTTGGGTGGTGGCTTGTTGATCCTTTCAGGAATATTAATAGCCAACTAATTATGGGATATCAAAGTGATAGTGTTTCAAAAGAGACAAAATCGATAGAAAATACACAAGAGATTTTAGAAGTAAAGCCAGAGCATTTAGGGCCAAGTTTGCTACACTCGCCAGTACGCAATCGGTACTCGGTTATTAATGCAAATCTAGTTGTCGGGAAGGATATTCGCCTACGTGCTAGAGATGCCAAACAACTTGAGATAGCAGGCTGGCAGGTAAGTTTACCAGCACCCTTAGTAACAGATCAATCTGATTACTACGGACTCTGCCAGACCGAAAAGGGAAACACCTTTAACTACGCGATAGATGCAGATGGTAGATTGTTTCTCTACGGGACTTTTGTAGATAGTGAAGATCACGTGATACTCAATGTGAACCCTTATTTAGCGGAGCTTCCATTACGCTATGTGGATTTTGGAATTCGTGGTGGAGAGTTGATTTTACCACCAGACGAGCCAAGACCAAGGGATGAATTTTAATTAGAGTACGCTTTCGCGAAAGCGTAAAAAACCAAATTATGAATGTTTATGAAATTGTTGCGATTGTATTAGGTGCTACGGGCTTCTGGAAGCTCATAGAGTTATTGATGCACTATAATATCCAGCGCAAACTGAAAAATGCTGAGATACGGCACATTAATGCTCAGGCTAACGACAGCATTGTGACCAACTGGGTGCAATGGTCTGAAAAAATGGAAAAACGCATCAGCCAGCTCGAGAATAAGAATACCGCAATGTCACGCACGATTACTAAACAGCGTGATCGTATCACGGAGCTAGAAAAATACATCGAACAGCTGGAAGCCGAAATTCAGATTTACAATAAAAAGAAGATTTTATGAATGTAGATAAAGGAAGTAATACACTCAATTACATTTTTGCCGCATTTACCTTGCTAAGTGCTATTAAAATAGGTTCTGATCTTTATTTGAGATATAAAGAAAGTCAGCAGACAAAGAAGCCCTGCAACTGTAAAGACAAGGCTTAATGGCAATTAAAGACAACCGCCATATTTATATAGGATTAGGCACAATGGCGCTACTTATGGGTGGCGCTTTTTTGGCTTATAAATTTAGCAAGTCGCGTTCAAAATCTAGACTATATAAGCCAAACGGAATCGCTGTGGATTTCTCAGTCTTTGACAGTCCAGATTTACCTGGTTCTGGAAATTGTATGGATAGACGTCTTATAGCGATGCTGCACAATCTCTCGGTAAAGACCGGTTATCCTATCTTCAGTTGGATAAACTCTGGAGCACGTAGTGACGCTCACAATCGTAAAGTAGGTGGCGTGCGCAACTCTTCTCATAAAATGCCTACTTGTAAAGCTGTAGATATAAGAGCTTCTTCTAGAACAATTCGCAACAATCTGGTTATGGCCGCGCGTGATGTGGGTTTTAAACGCATAGGTGTAGGCAATACATTTGTTCATCTTGATGTAGATGAAGGTAAATCACAATATGTGGCTTGGGGTTATCCTAGTGGAACTGCTGCGGCGGTTAATCCTTTTGTGTAATAGCCAGAAGAGCTTATTGATGACTTTGGTAAAGTGACATCATTCTAATCTTGAATCAAAGTAACCATTTCTTTAAGATGATTGTCCTCTTCAGTTATCCAGTGATTTTTCTTTATTAAATTAACTAGAATATCTTTGTGCCTATTATCTAAATTCTTCACACTAAGATTGGAGTATTTAGAAGGGTTATCCCTGTCCATCCAAAGACTTTTGTGTTCTGATTTCAGGATGCTTTTAGAACTAGCTGTTGGATAAAGAAGCTTAATTTGTGGAATAAGTTTACAAACCATATTGAAAATAAGTAGACCATCATAATCCCAATCGCCGGAATAGTAGATAGGCAAGTTCCTGTCATAGGAATATTTTAGTTTTTCAATGTTTTTCCCTCCAGCATACCAAAGTTCATAACCGTATTTTCTAGGTAATGAAGGTCTCTTTAAAAAGTCTAAATTTTCACAGAGAATAATTAACTTAGGATCTTCACATTCTAAACGATACATATATTGCTGATCTCTATCATCAGCAAGCTCATCAATTTGAAGCATCTGTTTAACGGCATCAATTAAAGCTTTCTTACCAATTAAATATTTTTCATTTTTGAAAAACATAGAAGACACATTCCTGACGGTTTCCTCATTTTGCATTATTTGATTTCTAATTGGCAAAAGTTCGCCGCTGTCCATACGACGTTTCATATCCATTAGCTCTATGATATCTGCTTCTTCAAATCTGGTTTGAGGTTTTAAAAGTTGATTGTTTTCTAAAAATGCGTAGTACTGATTAAACTTCTCTAGATACTCTTCTTCATACATCTCAAAAAAATCTTCATCATCAGAATAATAAACCTTATAGCCTTCTTTGATTTCTTGGGTATCATTCAGCAAGTGTTGAAATAATGAATCTTTGATTAAAGTTTCCTTAATCTTGGTTTCTTTATTTCTGTAAAGTTCATTTAATGATTTTAATGTTACCCAATTCATTGGTCATTTACATTATTTAAGTAATCTGACAGATCTTGTCTGGCTTCATTAGTTTTAAAATAGCTACTTGGCGGTGCATAATTGATATTAACATCTTCGTAACCTTCAATTAAGTGATGTAAATACCAGCCTTCGTCTTCGTTAGAGCCATAAGGTTCTGGTGTCATTGTCAACATTTGATATCCAAACTCTTTTGCAATATTTGGAAAGGTGTTAAAGTTACCCTTATCCATATTAGAGACTTCTTCAAGTATTAAAAATTTGACACCTTTTCTATCTTCTTTTTGCACAATTGAAAGTCTGCCAATACCTAATAATACAATCGCTGTATAGCTTTGTCCTGTACTTCCTGTCTGGTCAATGCCGTCTTTGTCTAATAATCTGGTACTTAAATCGAAATAAGTTTTTGGGTCTAATAGGTCTGAAAATTTTATCTTCTCATTGTAGGAGGTTGTTTCTGCAAATATCTTTTCAACAAAACTCTCTACTGAGTCTGAAAATTGTAATTCTCCTTCCGAGTAAGCGGCTTGAGTGGACGACTGTAGATTCTTCATCCAATCTATTTTGAATGTTTCATTTGGCGTAAAATCTATTTTGAAATGGTACTTGTCACTAATTAGTCGCTCGTTAAAAAAATCATTCAAATCTTCGACTGTCTTTTCAAAGTCTTGATACTTTGTTTTTGTCAATTTGAATATACGAAGCATCGCCTGCGTAATGGCCTGCATTACTTTAGTTCTGTTTTGATTAGATTTTTTAAGTGCTGGGGCAAGATTTTCAGTGTGTTTTATTTTTGGTCCTAATAACACTAATTCTAAAACCGCAAATGAATAATTCTGATCATCCATTTGGTTTTTTACTTCTAAATCATCTTTGGTCGTATCGAATCGGGATGATGCTTTACCATAAGCGTTTATGTAATTGTCCTTATTTGTGTTATATAATTTTTGAAGATTTTCTACATTCACTTGATTGATATTAGTAGGCACAAAATCCTGAATATGCAACTGACTAAAACGTGTTTTAAAGATAATAAGCGCACCCTCATACTTTTTCTTTAGCTCATCGCGTTCTTTCTCCTGTGAGTCAAGCAACGCTTTAAGTGTGACTAAATTTTCTTCCTTTTGGGTTATGGTTGATTTTGAAGTCTCAAGTTTGTTTTGCAAATCTGTATGGACAGACTTTTTAGCAGCTACTTTTTGAATATAAGATGTTAACTGATCGTCTATTTTTTCATATGTAATTTCAATTGGAATTTTCTTTTCAAGTGCTTCTAATTCTCGCAACGATAGCTCCAAGTCTTTCTGGTCTTGAGTAATTTTAGTAGAAAGACTTTCGGCAATACTCATTGCTATTTTTGACCTTTCGTATAAGGAAAAGTCTTTAAAATCTTTATTAAGATTTTTCAGCTCATCAACCGCTGACAAATCGTAAGGATCTCCTTTCTCAAATTTTAAAATTTCGCCAAGTTCATTATTGATAGACTTTACTTGCTCGTTAATTGCATTCTGCTTTTTTTTCTTAGCATCATTCATTTTAGCAGTATCAGCAAATATCTGTTTATCATTAGAGTAAGGTACAAAGGTTCGTAAAGCACCTATTGCAAACCAATAACCGGAATTCACCTTATCTTCTTCAATATTTTCAGATTTTAAGAGAGAACTATCTTTAGTGTATTGACTTCCTTTAGTAGGATTATCTGGTTTTCCCCAATCCACATTTTTAAGCAATCCGAACAGTACAGTTTCCTGTTCTTTAGTAAGATTGTTACCGTCTTTTAAAATCTGTGCGATTAAGGAACCATCTTCTCCAGCAGATAGAATACGATTGAGTGCTTCTAAGTCAGCAAGCTCTGAGCTCTTGACTGCTTTGTAGTCTGCAATAATTTTTAGCTGTGATGATGTCTTCTCATTTATTTTATCAATCGTACCGTATCTTTTTAAATCAGAATTAAGTTTATTTACCCTATCAATGATTGACTGGTGATTGTATTCATCAATATTTATCTTAACTAAATTTGCTTGATCTATTTCAGGTAGCTTCATTTTTTGAAGCTGATCAAGACTTGCTAATTTTTCTGCTCTTGCATTAAAGAGATTTTTATAGTTTGTAAAGGATTCTTGAGCTTTAAAATAGGTGTCATAATCTGACTTTGTAATTTCAATTTGTTTAGAAATTTTTGGTAGATCTGATTTTAGGTTACTAATGATATCTGTCTCTTTTTCAATTTTATTAGAAGTTCCTATGCATTTATTTGCAACAGTTTCGTATTGCGAATAATTACTATGGTATTCAGCTGTTAGATAATTTTGTTGCGCATCGTTTTTTAATTGCTCTAACTCTTTAAGATTACCTAATACTTCTTGTTTTAACTCAATAGTATGTATTTCTTCGTCCAGCTCATTGTATTCATTTATAAGTTTTTCAAGCTTCTCCTTGTTTGATTTGTATTTGGTCTCAAGCTTATCCAAACTATTCTCAAAAAGAAAATCCTTTAAAATTTTATCGCTCTCCGTATCTAATGAGTTTGCTTTTGAAAAGGATTGTATCACTTTCGCGAAAGCGTCCATATTTTCATCAATCGCAAGATTTATAGGCAAAAGCTCATTAGTATATAAAAACTCATAGTATTCTTTTTTATCTTCTAAATCTGTGAAGGATTTTAGAAAGCCTTTTTTATTCTTTTTAAGATGCCTTGCAAGCTGGTTAATGGGCAAAAATTGACCATCTTTTAAAAAATCTTTACTATATGCTAACTGATCTGCGTGAAGTGCTAAAGTTTCAAGGTCTTTTCTGTCATTATCATTATAGGCTTGATTTAATATCCAGAATGACTTTAACGGCCTGCTACGCTTATTACCTATATTAGTGCCAATAGTTATAAATTCATTTTTCTTAAATTCTATATGTATAAAAACATAAGCATCATCAGTATTATAAGGTATAGTATGTATATGTCTGTCTTTATTTTTGAAGCTCTCGGTGCCAAAACTTATTTTGCTCTTTTGACCAATAAATATGAGTTGAAATAAGTCTGCTATAAGCGATTTACCGATACCATTGTTGCCGGTAAAATCAGTCCTTACTTGATGTAATAAGTAGTCTTGATTATAGTGCTTTCTCACACCAACTGTGGATAGCGAAAAAATTCTTGGATATTCTATCATTATAATTGGCTAAGGTATTTTTCACTAAACTCTGTGAAGTTTGTAATTTCTTTTTCATACAATTTTTGAAATCTAATAATTGGTTCTCGTAATACAAAGTGTATATCTTCGCCATCTTCTACAGCTAAATTTGTAATCCATCCCAACTTATTAAATTCTCGTAGTACACTCTTAAATGGCTTAATAACCTTTAATGACCAGTCGCCTTCCAAGTAATCGTCTTGTACTTTGTTAAAAAATAATTTTTTGTACAAAATATTATTGTCACTTTCTTTAATCTCCTTTTTTATATCTGCAAAGCGTACTTCTTTTTTACTTTCAAAATATCGCTCATAATACATATTAAGTAGTATAATACCTATCAAGGTTTGTTTTTGCGTTAGCTTTTTGTGTCGGGATGGGTTAGCAAGTGCTCCTTTGGATGCATCAGGATAATCTACGTAATAGTATTTTGAGTCTTCTCTACTTTCCATTATTAGTTCTAAACCATATACCTTTTCATAATAATATGAAAGCTCGTTGAAATAGTCCTTAAGTAGTTTATAGAGATAAAATCTATCGTTTTGAATATGTCTACCAGATAGTAGTTCAATATTTAAATCTGCAAAATATTCTTGAACATCTGCGTTTTTAAAAAACGAAAAATTTTGACTTACTTCTTTATTATTTTCATTTTCCATAATGCAATATTTTGAGACAGAGATGACTTGGGGATTTCTCTGTCTATTTTAATTTCGTAACCGTTATTATGTCTAGCAAACTCTACAAGTTCAAATCCTACTTTAAGTGCTATTAAGGCATCATTTTCTTTTAATGCTATTTCGTAAAAATGATTGCTAAAATCAATTTCCCCATCGTTGCTTAACTGATTTTTAAAGTGATTTACCCATTTGGCGGTATTCTCTTGACGAGTTAGTTCGGTATCTAATTTTGAGATTTGTGACTTTAGGTGTGCTTCATTAACTTTAGGTTCAATAACATAGCTCTTCTGAATACCAAACTCTTCATAATAAACCAAACCGACGTGTTTAAAACGTTCAGAAACAATAGATTTCAAAGGGAATTTTTCAGACAATGTAATACCATCTTTTTTTGAGAAGGATGCTTGTTCTAATGTGAATTTTAAAAAACGCTTTACATTTATTCTAACTGCCGATTTATTTTTAAAATTATCTTGTACCGTTATTAATTGAGTGCTTGCGTAAGCTGACCTATCTAATAATTGTCCTAATTTATATTCTACTTCAACAAAAAACTCATCTACCTTCTTTTTAATTTGAACGGCTCTATCGTATTCTTCTCTTAATTTTTTATGAGTTTCTTTCTGTTCAGGCGTTTTAGTGTCAGGAAGGCTGTTTTTTCTTTTTAAAAAATAGTCAACGACCTGTTCTATTTCTTCGTCAAGGCTATTACTTATTAGTAAAGTGTCTTTAATCTCGTCGCTTTTTGCAGTAATTTTTTCAAATAATATGGAAACATTCTCAGCTGTTTTTAATGCCGAATCTTGGTCTTGATTGATATAAATATTGAGTTCGTCAATAGCTTTATTAACGTAATCTTTTAAGGACTCTAAATGATCTATAATTACAGTACCGCTATTACCTTCAAAATTAAACTCATACCATCTATTAAAATCATCTATACTTTTAATATCTGAAGCTGTAAAGTCTGCAAGTTTTATGAAAGTGTCACGTAGTGGAAACTTTGCATACGGGCTATATAGTTTATTATCTATTAGCTTAACGAACTTAAGTGCAAAGTCGGTAAGCGCATATTTAAAGCGTTCTTCTCTTGGATGTTCTAAATAGTACTTCAACAAACCATCTACAATAGGATCAGTATGAGGTATGCTACTGCTTTCCATTAAAGCCACATCCTTAATACACCTTTCAATATCTTTATAGGTAAAGTGCTTGTTAATCTGTTTATTTATGATTTTTTTATGGAGCATATAAACGGTTATACCATCAGTCTTTTTAGGGATAAGACTTGAATATGATGCGTTTATGTCTGTTAAATTGAAGTCTATAGCGTGCTAATATTTAATTGTTTAAGCTCACTAAAATAAAAGAATTTGATTGTGATTTACTCTTATTTATCGAAAATGTGATTTTTCACCATTACACAACATTTCGTTAAAACAAACATTTATGTTAAAATATTTGCTAATTTTGCAATAAATGAAACAAATTATCCACAAATCAATGGCAATTGTAATGGCTGTTGTGGTTCTACTGACCACAATGTCATTTAGTGTGGATATGCACTATTGTGGGGATACGTTAGTAGATTTTTCATTCATCCAAGATGTTCAGACTTGTGGAATGGAAAAAGCTGAACCTGCTAAGAGTTGCTCTAACTCAATGATTTCTAAAAAATCTTGTTGCTCAAATGAACAATTAATTATTGAAGGTCAAGACGATTTAAAACAGGATTTTTCACAACTTACGTTTGAGCAACAAATATTCGTTGCCTCTTTTGCTTACTCATATATCAGTCTCTTTGAAGGAACTGAATCACAAGAGATCTCTTTCTCAGATCACTCGCCCCCATTCGTAAGGCGGGACTTGCAGGTATTGCACCAGACATTCTTAATTTGATTTATTAAACAGTACCAGTAGCAATGTAATTGTAACTGGAAAACCCGGCGATACATTCGTTTTGGGCACGTTTTGTTGTTTCTCATTTGTACTGAGAGCAAACCAAAGCATATTTCTATAACTGTTTAATAATCACATCGTATGCTAAATAAAAGCATAAAATTTCTCATAGAAAACAAACTTGTCTCCGTAATATTACTCGCCCTATTCGTAGGTTGGGGAGTAGTTAACGCACCCTTCAATTGGGAAACAGGTATTTTACCAACTGATCCTGTAGCTGTTGATGCCATTCCAGACATCGGCGAAAACCAGCAAATTGTTTTCACCAAATGGCAAGGGCGTTCACCACAGGATATCGAAGACCAGATTACCTATCCACTTACAACGTCATTGTTGGGAATTCCTGGTGTTAAGACCATCCGAAGCTCTTCAATGTTCGGTTTTTCAAGTATCTATATCATTTTTGAAGAAGATGTAGAATTCTATTGGTCGCGTAGCCGTATTCTTGAAAAACTCAATTCACTTCCTGCAAATCTATTGCCCGATGGTGTAAACCCCGCATTGGGTCCTGATGCTACAGGCTTGGGTCAAATTTTTTGGTACACGCTGGAAGGTCGCGACAAAGATGGCAACGTAACTGGCGGTTGGGATTTACAGGAGTTACGCAGCATACAGGATTATTATGTGAAATACGGATTGTCTTCGGCAAGTGGTGTTTCCGAAGTAGCCTCAATTGGTGGGTACGTCCAGGAATACCAAGTGGATGTTGATCCTGAAAAAATGCGGCAATACAACATCGGCTTGACCGATATTGTAAAAGCTGTCAAGGAAAGTAATCAAGACATCGGTGCGCAGACTTTGGAAATCAATCAAGCTGAATATTTGGTGCGTGGTTTAGGGTATGTAAAATCTGTTGCAGATATTGAAAATGCAGTAGTCGCTTCTGAAAATTTTACTTCTATACGAATCAAAGACATCGCTAATGTTCATTTGGGACCACAGACCCGCCGCGGTATTTTAGATAAAGAAGGTGCCGAAGTGGTTGGCGGAGTCGTGGTAGCTCGTTATGGTGCTAACCCAATGGAAGTTATCAATAATGTAAAAGATCAAATAGCCGAATTATCATCTGGACTACCCACAAAAACCTTGGCAGATGGTCGTACTTCACAAGTGACTATCGTTCCCTTTTATGACCGCACTCAACTTATTCAGGAAACACTTCATACGCTCAATGAAGCCCTTACACTTGAAATCCTGATAACCATTTTGGTCATCATCGTAATGGTGTTTAACCTACGTGCATCCATTCTAATCTCTGGTCTGTTGCCTGTTGCCGTTTTAATGGTTTTCATAACAATGAAGCTCTTTAATGTAGATGCTAACATTGTTGCCTTGTCAGGAATTGCCATTGCTATCGGTACAATGGTTGACGTGGGCGTCATACTCGCCGAGAATATGATTAGGCATCTGGAAGATAAAAAATTACGCTTTCGCGAAAGCGGAATAGAATACACCACAAACGAAATTATCTACAACGCAACTGCGGAAGTTTCTGGTGCAATTTTGACCGCAGTTCTCACAACGATTATCAGTTTTCTACCTGTGTTTACAATGATAGGTGCTGAGGGAAAACTATTCAGACCACTCGCCTTTACAAAAA
The DNA here is from genome assembly GCA_964351845.1 of uncultured Flavobacteriaceae bacterium. Lineage (GTDB taxonomy): Bacteria > Bacteroidota > Bacteroidia > Flavobacteriales > Flavobacteriaceae > Dokdonia. The sequence continues at coordinate 41,406 of CAYGQJ010000036.1, forward strand.
CAATGGCACTTGCTGCATCGCTTGTAATCGCGCTGTTTTTAATACCGCCTTTTGCCGCGTTTCTTTTTAAGAAAAGTAACCTAATGGAACGCTCAAAGTACATTATTAATGGTATTCTCATTGTCCTTGGTATCACAGCCATCTTTTATGGCTATTGGCTTGGTCTCATTTTGATTGCCTACGGTGTTGTTGCGCTTTTGAGCGTAAGGGATAGAATTACAGAAAAACGAGCTAATCTCATCCATATTATTATTTCCTGTGTTGCTATTGTTTTCCTACTCGCCGAATACTGGCGACCACTTGGTTTTGACCGCAGTATTCTAATGAATTTGATTTTTGTAGCGATTATCTGCTTTGGACTGCTTGGTGTGTTTACAGTTTTTCGAAGATACTATGACAGCATTTTACGCTGGGCACTTCAAAACCGATACCTGTTTTTAATCATTCCAACAACGGTGCTGATTTTAGGTGTGGTCATAATGCGTAACACAGGGAAGGAATTTATGCCTGCACTTAATGAAGGCTCATTTCTTTTGATGCCTACATCCTTACCGCACGCTGGTGTCGAAGAGAACAAACGTGTCTTGCAACAGCTGGATATGGCCGTGGCAAGCATCCCTGAAATTGAAACTGTAGTGGGAAAAGCAGGTAGGACAGAATCTGCCCTCGACCCTGCACCACTCTCAATGTATGAAAACGTGATTCAGTACAAGTCTGAATATATGCGAAATGAAAATGGCGAGAGACAACGCTACCGTGTAAACGATGATGGTCTATTTGTGCTGAAAAATGACAAGTTCATTATTAACCCCAATAATGAAATCGATGATGATGCAAACTATGAAGCTTCACAACTCAAAACAAGTGCAACACGCAATGAATTGATTGAAGATAACAATGGCGAATATTATCGAAATTGGCGACCGGAAATCAGCAGTCCTGATGACATTTGGAATGAAATCGTACAAGTGACCAAGTTTCCAGGCGTGACTTCTGCGCCCAAGTTGCAGCCCATCGAGACGAGGCTCGTGATGTTACAAACGGGTATGCGAGCACCGATGGGAATTAAAGTAAAAGGACCAGATTTAAAAACCATAGAAAACTTTGGACTTCAACTGGAAGATATTTTAAAGCAAGCCGAAGGCGTTAAAGAACAAGCTGTTTTTGCAGACCGCATTGTGGGTAAACCTTATTTGCTGATTGATATTAAACGAGACCAGCTGGCACGCTATGGGATTTCCATTATGGATGTTCAGGAAGTGCTTCAGGTTGCTGTGGGCGGTATGCCACTTACCCAAACAGTAGAAGGACGTGAGCGCTATGGTGTGCGTGTACGCTATCCACGTGAGCTGCGTGCAAATCCAGAAGACTTAAAAAGTATCTATGTTCCTGTGTCAACTGGAAGTCCGGTTCCTTTGGGCGAACTGGTCGATATTCGTTACGAGCAAGGCCCACAGGTCATTAAAAGTGAAGACACCTTCTTGATTGGGTATGTGCTGTTTGATAAGCTCGATGGCTTTGCCGAAGTCGATGTGGTGGAAAATGCACAAGCGCTCATTCAACAGAAAATCGATAATGGCGATTTGGTCGTGCCACAAGGAATCAGTTACCGATTTACGGGAACGTACGAAAATCAATTGCGAGCAGAAAAAACGTTATCGGTAGTTGTGCCACTTTGTTTACTGGTCATTTTCTTGATTTTGTATTTCCAATTCAGGTCGGTTTCTACGTCGCTTATGGTTTTTACAGCCATCGCCGTAGCCTTTGCAGGTGGTTTTATAATGATATGGTTATACGGTCAGGATTGGTTTTTCAATTTCAGCTTTTTTGGCGAGAACCTACGGGACTTGTTCAATATGAAAACCATCAATTTAAGTGTGGCCGTTTGGGTCGGTTTTATTGCCCTTTTCGGTATTGCGACTGATGATGGTGTTGTAATGGCAACCTATTTAGACCAATCATTTAAAAGCAACGAGCCAGACAGTAAAAAAGGCATACGTCTCGCGACATTGGAAGCGGCAGGAAAACGCATAAGACCGTGTTTGATGACGACTGTGACCACAGTTTTGGCATTGTTGCCAGTACTCACATCTACAGGAAAAGGAAGCGACATTATGATACCGATGGCCATCCCCATTTTTGGCGGAATGATAATCGACGTCACATCTTATTTCCTTTTACCAGTTCTATATAGCTGGAAAAAAGAATACCAACTTAAA
>CAYGQJ010000037.1:0-2079 GCA_964351845.1 uncultured Flavobacteriaceae bacterium
ATCAACTTCTAAACTACAAAAGTTCTAGTAGACCTCTTTACGGTTTCCCGTACTCGGCTGAAAAAAGATTCAGGTCCTATTACGAATGTTTCAGCCATTTCAAACGAGTGAGGTATGAGCGAGGAGCTTGCCTGCCGTAGGCAGGAAATCGCATAACAGTAAGTTTTAGCATCTTTTTAGCTTGATGTGGGATCTCTCCTAATGTCGAGATGACTCAGGTCTCATAATTTGATACCTCCATGACCTCATAGTCCTGATTCCTGGCTCCTTTGAATCCTGTTTTCCTTTTCGTGCTTCGGCAGGCTCAGCATAAACTTCTGCATCGCTACGCTCTTTGAAAGCGAAAAACAAAAAAGCCATTTCATAAAGAAACAGCTTTTCAAATATCATGTATGTATCTTACTATTCTGGCAACTCAATACTCTCATATGCCCCAAGGTCGGGAGCAGTGGTACGGCTGGTGCCTTTGATGTCTACTGGGAATAAGTTGGCAGCGCTTTGAAGACCTTGGCCGTTTCCAGCGGTTTCTTCACCTACTTGAAGCAGGTTATTAAACGGATCCTGGAAATCAGGAGTTCCGCCAAGGATACTATTAGTGTACAACGTAGGATTGTCAAAATCAAACAACGGATCTTCCGTAAAATTCCCAAACGTGTCATCAAAACGAATCTGTGTATTGGTGAAGTTATAATTAAATAAGGTCGCCTCATCGCGATTAAACCCAAGCTCTTCACCTTGGTTCCCAAAGATGATGCAATTGGTGAAATTAGCACTCTCTAGGTCCCCTACAAATAAGGTTTCACCAGCGAGGAGTGTATTGTCTAAAAATACGGCGGGTGTATTTCTAAAACTCTGTGTCCAATAGTTAGCAAACGTACAGTGCGTGAAATTATAACTCCCGCCTAATTGAACCAGCATCGCAAACTGTCCGCAATTATTGATAACCACATTCGATCCTTCTACCGTTGAAAAACGGTTGAGTAAACCTGCAGCAGAGGCATTGTAGATTTGTGTATTGCTTATGGTGAGGTTAGGCGCTCCTGTGTCTGTATTGGACTCATTCAAAATCCCAACCGTTGCATTTTTTATGGTGGCGTAGTTGATTTCGTTATTCACACTCCCATCGGTGAGTAAGATGGTGCCCCATTGTCCGGGGGTTTCAGAAAATGATGGCTCTAGACGATCGCCTTCAAAAATTACTTCATTTTCTAGAAGTTCGGCATCGGTACTTAAAGCTCCGTTGATATCTAAGGTACCGTTATCACCGACAATGATCCCACTATCTGCATGAAAATGCACGCGAGCACCGGGTTCTATGGTGAGTGTTTTGGGCGTACTTCCATCAGGAGAGCCCACGGCCATATAACCATAAATCACATACGGTTTTTCGTTGGTAAACGTCAATTCTTCATCAGTTAAGAAACGACCTTCCAGGGTAGTTTCTGCACCGTTTATATTCAAGGTCTCGACCATACCTGTGGTTTCGTCACGGTCGGCAAAAAGGAAAATAGCATCTTTAATTAAGGTCACTAACTCCACGTTCTGTTGGATAGGGCCGCTGTCAAATTCGATCGCCTCCGTGTTTAAAAATTCTAAACTTCCTGCCCCCACATCACTGATATCTGTCGTGGTTTCGATAAACACAAAAATACTATCGTTGGCAAGGATTTCTACATTTTCAAACGTACGCCCTGCAACGCCATCTACATTGAGACGGTAATCCGAATCTTCGCCTGTGGCTAGTCGAACCGATGGGATATTAATCGTCTCGTCAGAGTCGTTATAAACTTTTAAATTATAGGTACTAGATCCTATATTGGTAAATATAGTGTCTAAGAAAATCGTGTCTTTAGAAAAACGTAGGTTTCCTGTATTGGGAGTAGTGTCAAAATCATTACGGCACGAACTTGCCAAAATAATACAACCTAAAATAAGTAATGTGTAAATACCGCGCATTCAGAAAAAATTTATCACAAATATAACTTTTTAGGGATTGTAATATTGTGTTGCTCTAGGATTAGTTTTTATGGTTGTGTTTTAGGGATGATTTTATACGCTTTCGCGAAAGCGTACTCATAA
>CAYGQJ010000037.1:2179-11006 GCA_964351845.1 uncultured Flavobacteriaceae bacterium
TCCCTTCCGTCTGTATCTCGTGCCTCGATACATCCACCTTCCCTCGCTGAGGGAAGGAGCTAAGATTTAGAATCTATTCATGTGAGATGTAAATTATTTGAATAACCGAGTAACTGATGGTCAACCACCAACGACCAAAAACCAAAGAAAAGACCAACGACTACAGACCAACGACCAAACCCTACTTCTCCACAAGTTCTATTTCAAAAAGGGTGTTCCAGTGTTTTCCGGTCACAAAAAGGCGACCTTCATTGGCTTTGTAGGCGATTCCGTTTAAGACTTCGTTTTGCGGATCGAGACCAGCCTGAACTTCTTTAGGTAAGGAAGTGAGATCAATAAGTCCTTCTATGGCACCTGTAGTCGGGTCAATGATGGCAATACTCGCCACTTGATAGGTATTGGCATAAATCTTACCGTCAATGAATTCAAGTTCGTTAAAAGCCCTAGAAACACTTTTGTGATTGGTGGGTTCTATATAAGATTGCTCGGCGAGGGTTGTGGCATCCAATGTCCATATTTTACTAGACCCATCCGATTTATACACCTGTGTGCCGTCATTACACAAGCCCCAGCCTTCTTTACTTTTATTATACACAAACGTGCCTATTTTCTCAAAGTCAGTAAGGTTATAGATAAACCCTGTATTTTCTTTCCATGTTAATTGGTAGATCTTGTCATTAAACACCGTTAGTCCTTCGGCAAAATACGAATTGTCTAATTTGATTTCTTTATACACCTCTCCCGTTTGATAATTGACTTTACGTAGTTTGGATTCACCATATTTTCCAGCACTTTCATAAAGCGTGTCTCCGACAAATTCTAGCCCTTGAGTATAGGCATCTGTTTGATGAGGAAATCGATTGATGATCTTATAGCCATAAATCTTTGGAGGTTGGGTGTGAAGTACGGTAATTTCTGTGGCGGCTGTTGTGGACCCGTCAGGGGTATAAACAGTCGCAGTTACATTCTTATGCCCTAATTTTTCGGTTTGTATCGCGGTTTTGAAATTAGTAGCGCTTGTGGTTTTAGGGAGTTTCTTGCCGTCTACTACATATATAATAGAGTCTATGGCATAGTTTTTTTTCGCTTTAAGCGAAAAAGAAATTTCCCCGCCGTTCTGTACCGCATTTTTTTCATTAGAGGTTTCTAGCGTATAATTTCCTGAGAGTTCTTTGGTCTCTCCGCAGGCGTAGATCAATACCGATAAACTAAGCAATGAGAGGGTTTTATAGAGTGATGTCATGGGTGTCAAATTTGAGTAGCAATTTATAACAAAAAATCGATCAAAAAAACCTTGCATAGGTATGTAAATGATGTATCTTTGCACAGGCAAGTCCTACACAACTAGCTCCTGTTGAATCCCCCAGGGCGGGAACGCAGCAAGGGTAGACGGTCGTAGCAGTGTGATGTAGGTAGCTTGCCTTTTTTTGTGCCTATTCGTTAATAGTTTATATATCGAAAACCGAAGCTTTTGCTTCGGTTTTTTTGTTTGTACTTCTCTCAATTCCCGCGAAGGCGGGAATCTCACCCTTTCATCCCGAAGCATACGTACCAACATTTATAAAGTCTTCATGAGATTCCCGTCTTCTCAGAATAGACTATTTTAATTAAAGTTCTATTTTTAGGAATGTTACATAGGGTTTTATATTTTTGAGCCTAGGTAGATTATAAATATTATGAAACTAAATTTAATTTGATGAGATTAACGTATTTAATTATTGGTGTACTCTTTTTTTTGGCAGTATCTTCTTGTAGTGAAGATGATTCATCAACGTTTAATGATCCATTGTTAAATGGGACTATTTATGAAGGAAATCTACAGCTGAATAGCCAAAGTCAATTAGATCTTTATGGTGGATTAGGTATTACTAAAATAGTAGGAACTCTACGTATAATTAGCCAATCAAATGATGGTGCTATTAGTGATCTTACTCCTTTAAATTCTATTACAGAGGTAAGTATTTTAGAGATTGAAAATAATCCAATCTTAGAGACGTTGGATGGGTTAGAAAACCTTCAAGTTGATCGGGTTTATTTAGATAATAATGAACTTCTTGAAAATATGAATGCTTTAAATTTCAATTCGATTTCTTTGACATATTTAGGGCTCGTTAACCTTCCAAACTTTAATGATTATTCTTCATTGAGTAATATTGAAGAGATAGGAACATTTTTATTACAAAGAGTACCATTAACAAATTTAGAACCCTTTAGTAATTTAAAACAAGTAGGAAGTTTTTCTCTCTCTAATATGGATAGTTTAGAAAATCTAGAATCCTTGAATCTCGAACGCATAATTAATAATTTGGCAATTACTTTTAATGATAATTTACAAAGTTTAGAAGGTTTAGAAAGTATTCAGGAAGTAGGTGATTTTTGTCGAGTAACAATTCATTCAAATCCATTCCTTACTGATTTTTGTTCTTTAACCGCATTTACTGAGCAATCAAATGTAGAGACTTTATATACGGTTTATAATAATGGATTTAACCCAACATTTCAGGATTTGCTTGATGGGAACTGTAATTGATCGCAAAACCTTAGCAAAAATCTATACTAAGAAAGAGAGTAAAGCATGTTACGGAAAGTTTATAGAAAGTGTGTTTTAAATGCTAAACATGAGATTCCCGTCTTCACGGGAATGAAATATACTATTTCAACAAGCATCCATACCAGGAAAGTATTGGGTTTTGTTACGGAAAGTTTAAATAAAAATGTATCAAAAAATACACTTTTATTTAAACAACCACCCACTTTGCCTTGTGAACGCTACTTACTTCTAATTCCTAACAAGCATCCATACCAGGAAAAGCCAACATTTCACCCATGCCGACGGTGAAAAGCCAATTGCCGTAGGCGGCGTGCTCTATAGAGACCAAAGTGGTCGATTTTGTTTGCATATAGGTGTAGGCAAATAGTAACCCTCCTATAAACGTCAGTACGGTCACTAAGGTGTTGCGTAAAAACAAATGCGCCATACTAAATACAATAGCATTCACAAATATGAAGATCTTTTTGTTGGTAAACAGTGTCTTATAGCGCTCAAAGAAAAAAGTGCGGTAGATCACTTCCTGTGGCCATACGGATAAAAATGTGTAGACAAAGAGAATGGTAACCCATACATCGGGCTTGTTTCGAGGGACACAAAATAGGGCAGAAGCATCCATGATATAGACATATAACGTCGTGATCACAGCAATTCCAAAAAACTTGATGACGGTTGTCTTTCCAAACGCTTGCCAGTCAATTTCTTTATGGAGTTTGAAGCGAACCTCTGTTTTTTTAAACATCACAAACAGCAAGTAGATAAACGCCACCAAAATAGAGGCACCTTTGATTCTAAAATCATACGGGAGTAGTAAACTGAGCGGAAGTGCTATAAAAAGCACAAAAAATTCGGTAGCGAGGTATTTGGATAGATGCATCTTAAATGGCTATGACAGTGGTGTGTTTTACTTCATTAATCACAAACGCGCTGTGGGTACTTCCTATATGGTCTAGGTTTGTTAGTTTGGTGACCATAAATTCTCTGAATTCATTCATATCTGCGACCAGTACTTTCAGGATATAATCATAATCTCCACTTACGTGATAACACTCCACAACTTCTTCTATGGCGAGTACCGCTTTTTCAAAAACAGTGAGGTATTCTTTACGGTGTTGTATTAATTTAATATGACATAACACCACAAAATTACGATGAACTTTTGCTTTATTCACAAGCCCTACATACTGCTCAATAATGCCTTCGCGTTCTAGTTTTTTGATCCGTTCATACACCGCCGTAACCGATAAATTTAACAGTCCAGAAAGCTCTTTATTCGTTTTTTTACAATCTTCTTGGAGATATCCCAAGAGTTTTTTATCAATAGCATCAAAGGTCATACGGAAAATATGTCTAGTGGTTAGGTTACTTTATACGCTTTCGCGAAATCGTATACTGCAAAAATACACTATTTATAGTTTATTTTTCTAAATATTAATATAATCATTGATTAATCATCTATCATCGTGTAATTTTGATGTATAAATTATTAACCCGTATACGGGGCTTTTAAGCCGTATGCTATAAAAATACACTACTATGGGGTATAAACCTGCAAATAAAATTCAAGATTTACAGTATTTTGGTGAATTCGGAGGCGTGAATCCTTCTATTTCGGATAGCTCAACCTACACTTTCTTATCTGCCAAAACGATGTTTGACACCTTTGAAGGCGATGCCGATGGGTGTTATTTATACTCACGTCATACTACACCTTCCAATTTGTATTTGGGCGAAGCCCTTGCTGCCATGGAGGATACGGAGACGGCAAACGTGGCTGCCAGTGGAATGGGAGCGATTACACCTGTCTTACTACAATTATGTGAAGCAGGCGATCATATTGTATCGAGTAGAACTATTTATGGCGGGACGTATGCATTCTTAAAAAACTTCACCCCAAGATTCGGTATTGCTACCAGTTTTGTGGATATTACCAATTTAGAAAAAGTCGAAGCAGCCATCACCCCACAAACCAAAGTATTGTATTGTGAGTCGGTAAGTAATCCTTTATTAGAAATCGCTGATTTGGAGGCGTTGAGTGCGCTTTCGCGAAAGCATAACCTTCAGCTTGTCGTTGATAATACCTTTTCTCCATTATCCATTACGCCTGTAAAACACGGTGCTGATATTGTCATTCATAGTTTGACAAAATTCATTAACGGATCTTCAGATACCGTAGGAGGCGTGGTGTGCGGAAGCCAAGCATTGATAGATCAGTTGCGTAATGTAAATGATGGGGCGAGCATGTTATTAGGATCTACGATGGATAGCCTGCGTGCTGCATCGATTTTGAAGAATTTACGTACGCTGCATATCAGAATGAAACAACACAGTTATAATGCACTGTATTTAGCCAATCGTTTTGAAGCAGATGGGTTGCGTACCGTATATCCGGGGCTTGCATCACATCCAAGTCATGAGGTGTTTAAACGTATGATGAATGAAGAATATGGGTTTGGAGGCATGTTGACCATCGATGTAGGTTCGCTGGATAAAGCCAATGCTCTTATGGAATTAATGCAAGAACGTAACTTAGGATATCTAGCGGTGAGTTTAGGGTTTTATAAGACCTTATTCAGTGCGCCAGGTACGTCGACTTCTTCAGAAATCCCAGAAGATGAGCAAGCAGAAATGGGCCTTACGGATGGATTAATTCGTTTTTCTATCGGCCTAGATAACGATATAGAACGTACGTATGAAGAGATGAAAAACTGTATGTATGAAGTAGGTGTTTTTGAAGCTGCTGCTTTGGTATAACTCTCAATATTTAATGAATACTCATAAAAAACCCCGCTGTAAAGCAGGGTTTTTGGTTTGAATAGATTCTTTTTTTAGGGATTAGTATCTATGTCTGCCTCGTACATTATTTAAGACCTTCTACAAGGCTTTCTAGTTTACGAAGACGCGATTCAAGCAACTCAATTTTTTTATGCTGTGTTTCTATGGTTTCTTGTTGTTCTTGGACTGCTTGTACAAGCGGTACGACAAAGGTTACATAGGAAACTTTGTAATTATCTTTGGTAAGATCTGTTGGTTTTACAAGACCTGAAAAATCATAATTGGATGCGAGCATGGCTTTTTCAACCTCTTGCGCAATAAACCCAGTTTCTATTTTACTTGGGTTTTCTCTTGTAGTTTTTGCATTGTGAAAGGTATCTAATTTTGCAAGATCAAATTTATAGGTCACCGGACGTAAACGGTTGATAAAATCCAACCCAGGCACATTTGCTTTAACATCATATTTAAAACGACCATCGGAGGTATTTACAATAGTAGCTGTCCCTTGATCAATCTCTGTGATGCTTCCATATTTTAATTGGTTTGCTTTTGTAGGTGTGGCTCCATTTCCGATACCAATGGCATTATCATATCCGTTGTTTATCGTAATATTATTCCCTAGTGCAATGGCATTATTTACACCACCAGCTAGGTCATTATCATTACCTAAAGCAATACTAGAAGAAGATCCATTGTTAATAGTACTTCCATTTCCCAAAATAACAGAATCACTAGAACCTCCATCAACAGTCGAACCTATTCCAATGGTAATAGCTGAGTTAGAACCACCACGTACATCAGCATCATCACCAATCGCAATAGATTCTGTAGCAGTAGCGTCTGTACCATTCCCTATGGCTATAGCATTGCTAGCCCCTATGGTTGCTTGATTACCTATAGCAATAGCGTTACTATTTGCTGTTCCGTCCGAATCTGAATTTACACCAATATAAACATTATTACTACCTGATACATTAGAGTCTCCAGCATTGATACCTATACCTGTATTATTAAATCCTGACTCATTGTTGACCAAAGAGGTTTGCCCTATGGCAGTGTTATTTCCACCGTTTTCGTTTTGTCTTAAGGCATCATTCCCCACGGCAGTATTACGATCTCCTGTGGTATTATTTTCTAAGGTTTCATCTCCAACCCCTGTATTAAAATCGCCTGACGTGTTTTTTGTCATACTCAAGGTTCCCATAGCCGTATTATCGCGCCCAGAGTTGGTTGCTTTACCCGCTTGATATCCTAAAAAAGTATTGTGTTCTGATGCTGTATTATCAGGATCATAAGCTTCTCCAGCCTCAAATCCTATAAAAACCGACTTTTCGTCTGCTTGTAGTTCAAATTGGCCAAGCTCTGTAAGACGTCCTACAAATGTATTATTTACTCTAAAATCAACTTCTTGATTAATGGTAGTTCCTATAAAGTGAGTACCGCTTGTGACATTATTATTTCCAGTTATTTTCCAATCAGTATTAGGTGTCATAGGAACCCAGTTTGGGATGGTATTATCCCAATAATAAAAACCAGTACTATAGTTTTGAGGTGTACCGCTTATGTTTACATTGGTTCTATCTACAGAAAGATAGACTAACATTGATTGTTGGTGTACAGTAGGATTGGTAGCAGGGAAATTACTGATACGAGGAATTAATATTCCATCAGTATTTAACGGAGTTACCGTATTGGTAGGCGTTATATCAAATGCTGATTGCGGATCTGTAGTATTAACGCCCACTTGGGCAGTTACTATTGTACATACAAATAGCAAAGATGAGAGTAGTGATAGTTTCATTTTAACATTTGGATTTGGGATTGTAAACATAAAACTTATTCAAAATATGGGAATTTGTGACCCCTTAATTATCGACGATATGTGTTAAAATACCGATGAAAAGCACAAATAAAAACATTTTTTTTGATATTCTACTATAAAAACACATTTTTTTTATGGTAAAGCCGTAAAAATAATATAGTTATATCTCATAAATACCTATCTCTTATTTTAGATAAAATGGTTACATTGTGCCTTTAAAATGAACAACACATGGACAGTCAAACAGAAGATATTAAGAATCAAAATATTGTAGAGAATAAAGAGCTGAATATTTGGGAAGCGCTTATTCCGGTGTTTATTCTTATGGCGCTTTTAGCATATAATATTTTCGTTAAAGAAGGTGCTTGGCTAGGAGATTACTCCAACCAATACATTCTTTTGATGGGGGGAGCTGTTGCAGCTGTCGTAGGTTTTTTTAATAAAACTACATTTAAAACAATGATTGCTGAAATCTGGGAAAATCTAAAAAGTGTCTTTGTTCCTATTATGATTTTATTTTTGGTGGGCGCCCTTGCGGGAACATGGTTAGTCAGTGGTATTATACCAGCTATGGTATACTATGGATTACAGGTGTTAAATCCATCTATTTTCTTACCTGCATCTATTATTATAGCTGCCATTATTTCTATAGCTACGGGGAGTTCTTGGACTACATCGGCAACGGTAGGGATTGCTTTAATAGGAATAGGCTCTGCATTGGGAATTCCAACAGGAATGATAGCAGGTGCTGTGATTTCTGGTGCTTATTTTGGGGATAAGATGTCCCCATTAAGTGATACAACAAATCTAGCCCCAGCGATGGCGGGAACAGATTTATTTACGCATATCAGATACATGGTCTTTACCACAGGACCTACCATATTAGTAACATTTATAGTTTTTAGCATTATAAGTGCGACTATTGATACGTCTGGAAGTGCAGACGTGAGTGGTCTTTTAAATACGATCGATGCTACCTTTAATATCACGCCTTACTTATTTATAGTTCCTTTAGTTGTAATCGCTTTGATTTTAACAAAAACAAAACCTCTTATTGCTCTACTAACTGGTGTTTTGCTCGCCGCTGTTTTTGCTTTTATTTTTCAACCAGATATTCTAACGAGTCTTGCAGATTCTAAAATTAGCGCAATTATAACAGCTATATTGACAGACACATCTATTACAACAACTGATGAAACACTCAATGAATTATTTAGTTCAGGAGGGATGAGTGGAATGATATGGACTATTCTTTTGATTTCCTGCGCCATGGTTTTTGGAGGTATTATGGATGCGATAGGTGCATTAGCTCGTATTACTAGGTCACTCCTAAAAATGGCTGATTCTATTTTTGGCTTATTTGCTACAACAGTTATTAGTTGTTTAGGACTTAATGCCATAGCATCAGATCAGTATTTAGCACTTGTTATTCCAGGGAAAATGTTTAAAAAAGCCTACGAAGATAAAGGTCTAGCTCCTGAAAACTTATCTAGAACGCTAGAAGACTCAGGAACGGTTACCTCTGTATTGATCCCATGGAATACTTGTGGTGCTTATCAAAGTACTGTATTAGGCGTAGGGGTAGGAGAGTACGCTATGTTTGCGATTTTTAATTGGTTAAGTCCGTTTATGACCTTATTATTTGCTGCTTTTAATATTAAGATTCGTCAATTAAAAGATGC